>CAZALJ010000317.1:0-3097 GCA_964485715.1 uncultured archaeon | reverse complement strand
AACCAAATATTTCACCAGTTTGAACCTCGAGATCTAAATCCTCTATCCCGCGAGTGGGACCGTAGTATTTCGTTAAACCTTTAATTTCTATTTTAATCTCTTGAGGCAATTCTTTCACCAAATTCTAAGGGGGAAAAATCATATACTAAATTGTTTATTTCTGAAAAAAAATTATTGAAGCACTTTTAGGCCTCTATATTAACAAAAATTATTTCTAACATTGAATTTATAGGATTAGGATTTTAACCAAAAAAATTAATTGTCGTATGAACATACTTTAATCAGTATTTAAATATTTCCTTGTAAAACACCGTAAAAATAGATAAGCAGAGAATATTACAGATAAAAATGAGCTATATCCCAATTAACTGACTTTCAAGAGATTTAGAGTGATTGTCAAAAAATCAAACCACACTTTCCCTAGTCTTTGAAAAGTCGCAATATCATTTAATGACCATTATGTTATTCTCACTCCTCTTGTTCATCCTCTTTTCATTAGACGATTTTACTAAAGGATCATTTCTTGGAATAACAACTACTATTTTGATCTTTGCCGCTTTTGGCCTCCCGAGAAATAGAATTACTGCCTTGTACAGATTATGAAATCTACTATGATTTCGGCGAAAAAGTTTTACTGTACTATTTTGAATTCCAGCCTCTAATCAGAATGATGCTCTCATCATGTGTGCAATTTATCCACTTAAAACAAGTTATTAAACCTCTGCATCAGGAACTTAATAGTTATAGATGATTTATTTTTTCTCTCATCATTGATACCGAAGGTTGTAAGACGTTTCCTTTCAGTAACTAGAAAACTAACTGAATTTTTTAAAAAGTTATATGGATGTCTGTGGTTGGTGTGGATTTTTTTTAGTACTTAACCTGAAGGGAATGTAAAAACAGCAGTATGACCTTGTGAAGTCAATAGTCTATTCTTCTAATGTAGCTAAGAGTTAAAAAATATTCAGGCGTTTTTACAAAAGGTATTTCGATTCAATTCAGCATAGTCTTCAGTAATTCGTAAACGGTTATTTTCTTTCTCAATAATGCCATTGTTTACTAGGTTTTTGACATAGTAGGAGATTAGCGACTTACTGTTACCTGTAGAAATTGAAAGATCTTTCTGAGTGCAATGTTTGTATCCTACAAGATCTAGGATATTCTTGATATTTTGATTCCTATTAAGAGAAAACCACACCTTTTCTTTTGTAGAAAAACAAGAACTACTTAGAAAGAAATGTTTACTACGGCCAAACTTAAGTGATTCAATTTCACTTTTTTCCCCTGATTCGAGATAGTGAATATGATATTGGATTACCCCCATAGCAAGATTACTTGTCCGTTGAATTTCTCGAAGAGTAATCCCTGGGTTTTCACTGACAATTCCTTTTATGATTATTCTATTTTTGTTTCTAGATGTTTCTTTTTTTGTTTCCTGATGTTTTTGTATATCAATAGATATTGTACCGATGAAAAATAGAGCGCCATCTAAAGGTCCTCCCATTCCAAATAATTCCTCACTTAAGAGGAAAATCGATGTCATTTGAGAAATGCGATTTTTAAAAAACGATTGCAAATTAAGTGAACTTGTCAAAGAAAAATCAATGTTAAACATTTGATTATTTATGATTTCAAAAGATAAAATGGTACAGGTGGTAGTACAAAAATTGAGATCTTTGGATAATTTATTGAGGAAGACATCCCAATCCGAATAGGAGTTATAATACAAATCATGTTTGTTTCGATTAGGATTAATATTATTACTACTACAATTAAAAACCTGAAAGGAATGTAAAAACAGCAGTATGACCAGACAAAGGTAAATTATTTTTATCTGGGATTTTTTCGAGTAAATTAGGCTCACCTGTTAACCATTTTGTTTTAGAAATCCTAGATTTATTATTCTTTCCTATCTATGCAGTCAAAAGATTGTACTACTGTTGGAAAAATGTAAATGAAGTAGAATAATTGTACCACAATTAATAAATTATCCTTAAAAAGGAATTTATTAAGTGAGAGATTGCAATGGCCTCCAATTCAAATGATAAAATCCCGATTGCTGTTGAGGTTTCAAGTGTAACGAAAGTCTTTAAGATAGGGAAATCAAGAATTACTGTTTTGGATAAAATAGATTTGCAATGTTATGAGAATGAATTTACAATAATTTCGGGGCCTTCTGGTTCGGGAAAATCAACATTATTATCTGTGATTGGTGGTCTTACTCGTGTGGACGAGGGTAATGTCCACGTTTTAAATCATCATTTGGATACTATGACAGAAGAATCACTAGCCATTTTTAGATCGGTGTACGTTGGTTTTGTTTTTCAAATGGGACACTTAATTGATTCATTGACAGTTTTAGAAAATGTAATCTTGCCTGTTGAACTCGCACAAAAAGAGGACTTGGATCATCAATATGGAGAAAGAGCTTGGAACCTCCTAGAAGAATTCAAGCTCAGTGAAAGAGCACATTCGCTCCCGGTAATGATATCGGGAGGGGAATATCAACGGGCAGCTTTTGTAAGAGCCTTAATCTTAGATCCTGATTTACTTCTTATTGATGAACCTACTTCAAATCAAGATGCACAAACGACTGAGGTCATTATTAATAAATTACATGACTTAAAAGGGAAGAAAAATCTCATTGTAGTCACACATGAAAAGAAGCTTTTTCCTCTGGCTGATAATATCTATATTCCTACTAATGGAAAATTATCTCCTTATAAAACGGGTTGAGGTAAAATGGGTAGTCTCAATCTTGCTTTGAAAGACATCTGGAGGCAAAAACAGCGTTCTTTATTGTTTATTATTATTCAATCTTCCATTACTGCTTCAGGAATGATTATGTATGGTCTAGCTGTTGCTATCCAAGCTCAAATAGGAGAAACGGAGGCTTATTTTAACAATTCGATTATTCAAATCTTTCACGGTTATCTCAATTTTCTACTAGCTTTTGCTCTAATCGCTGGGATATTAATAGCAGTTATCTTGAGTAGTCTTCTCACTGTTGCTCGTATGGACGATTTAGCTGTCTTGCTCGCTTTAGGCGGAACATTCAAACAAATTCAAAGGGTTCCTCTTGCACAGATCTTTCTGA
>CAZALJ010000316.1:0-3103 GCA_964485715.1 uncultured archaeon | reverse complement strand
AGTTTGAAGAAGAGATTAAAATAGAAGAATCTTTAAGCGCGCTGATTGCCAGATTGTTCAGGAGGCTACTGGAGAAGTTAAAACTTCGAAAAACAATTGCGGAAGAGATTCCTCCTGAAGTAGGTAGTGTAACATTTGAGGATTTAAGAATCGATGATATGACTGCTCATGATGCAGCATTGACTGGTATGATGAGAACCTTCCAAACAACAAGAAACTGGCCGAAATTGACTGTATTGGAAAATCTTCTTGTCGCTCCTCACGACCAAACTGGAGAATCACTTTGGAATATTTTTCTCAAACGGAAGAAAATTAAGGAAGATGAACGCAACAATACTTTGAAGGCACTTGAAGTGTTAGAATTCCTTGAAATTACACAGATACGAGATCAAATAGCAGAAGAACTATCTGGTGGGCAATTAAAGTTACTTGCTCTTGGCCGATTGTTGATGACAGTCCCCCGCTTGCTTCTCCTTGATGAACCGATGGCAGGAATAAATCCTACATTAGGTAACAAAATTATGGATAAAATAGTTGAACTCAAGCAAGAATCGACAGTTTTTTTGATTGAGCATAATATGGATGTCGTCTTTAACTATTCTGATGATATTTTTGTAATGGCTTCAGGGAAGATAATTGCTCAAGGTGACCCTGATGCCATTGAGCAAAATAGAGACGTGATTGAAGCCTACCTTGGGGCAGATTATTAAAAATTGTGCTTAATAATCTTCTTATTTTCAGCAGACTAAGTCAGTTCTGTCTATTTTTACTTCAAGAGGGCATAATGACTCTAAGTTTACTAGTAAAACTAGTAATCTAAAGTTTAAATAACAAGCGTAATCTCCAGACATCGAGATTCCATGAGCAGAATCTAATAAAGATATTAATTAAAGGAAGATATTTCAGTCAAAAAGAAACACCCTACAGACAATCAAGCTATTGGAGTAATATCATATGATAGATTTAACCAAAAATGAAGAAATACTTGACCGAGCTGTTCAACGAGCAAGAGAACGAAATATAATTATTCCAACTTTTGAAGAACAAAAATTTCCCAATAAATTAGTACCACCAACTATTAAACAGGAATTAAATAACCTTAGCTTATGGGAAGTTCATCCCCGTAACCTATTCAGAATTACTTGGAAAAATGAACCTGAAGAAGTTGGTGGAGGTTTTACAAACATAGCTAATTACGTTGAACTCCCCCCTGAATTGACAGGAGTCGAAGCAAGGATTATAGCACTTGTAGGAAAATGGTTTCCAACAGGAGCTCATAAGGTAGGTGCAACATATGCCTGTTTAGTTCCTCGTCTTGTTACAGGGCAATTTGATCCTACTACACAAAAAGCAGTATGGCCAAGCACAGGAAATTACTGTAGAGGAGGAGCGTTTAATTCTACGCTGTTAGCGTGTGATTCTATTGCGATTTTACCTGAAGAAATGAGTCGAGAGAGATTTGATTGGTTAAAAACAGTAAGTGGAGAAATAATCAAAACTCCTGGGGGTGAATCAAATGTTAAAGAAATCTTTGATAAATGCTGGGAATTGAGAAGAGAACGGGGGGATGAAGCAATCGTCATCTTTAATCAATTTGACGAATTTGGGAATCATTTGTGGCATTATGAATTAACTGGGAATGCAATGAAGGAAGTTCTTGACAAAGAACTCAATGGTGATAATTATAGAGGTGCTTGCTTGACAACTGGTTCTGCAGGAACCATTGGTTGCGGTGATTTTTTGAAAGAACTTTATCCAACTAGTAAGATAGCAGCAGGGGAATCTGTCCAATGCCCAACCCTCTTGTTGAATGGCTATGGATATCACCGAATTGAAGGAATTGGAGATAAACACGTTCCTTGGATTCATAATGTCAAAAATACCGATATGATCATTGCCATTGACGACCGAGATTGCATGAACTTAGTTCGCCTCTTTAATGAACCAGTTGGACATAAATTTCTTCTAGAACAGGGGGTTCCTGAAAGTTTAGTGGGACAGCTTCATCTTTTAGGAATATCCAGTATTGCTAATGTCCTAATGTCAATTAAATTTGCCAAGTACTACGAATTAACACGAGAAGATGTAATATTAACTGTTTTCACAGACTCTATGGAACTCTATGGCTCTAGAGTTAAAGAATTAAGAGCTGAACTCGGTGATTACAACGAACGTGATGCTTCAGCTGATTTCCATCGTTCTTTACAAGGAATTAGAACTGATAGTATGGCTGAGCTCCGTTACATTGAGAGGAAAAGGATCCATCATCTCAAATATTTCACTTGGATTGAACAGCAAGGTAAGAATATTGATGAATTAAACAAACAATGGGATGATTATGATAACTACTGGGGTTCTATTAGACTGCTAACACCGAAAATTGACCAGCTGGTTAAAGAATTCAATGAAAAGGTCGGTCTTTGATAAACTTTTAAACTAATTGCGGAGAGTATATAAGAATATTTATTCAAATCCAAATTATTTATCTAGATTTTGTGTATTAGCATAAATTGACGAAATTTTCACTCCTATACACCAAAAATACTCTCCCCCTCATTATTAGAATCGGTAACATCTTTTGAGGTTTTTTTTCATTTAGGTTCAATTACCCAGTATGAAGAGGTTTGTTTCAGCTGCTCATTCCTCCGCACTGTCGCTTCGATTTGAAGTTCACTGAGAGCTTTTTCAATTGTCTCTTTTGGAGATATTCCCGTTATTTTACGTTTCCTATACCAAGGAATGCTCCTATAACGAAACCAATAGCTGTATTCATCATCCATTAATTTTATATTGATTTTTTCCTTAATCTCGTCTTTAAATCCTTGAATTACCCAATCTTTTAATTCTTGCATTTTCACATTCTACTCCTTAACAATGTTATAATACTAACTCTGTTTTACAAGGGAGTAAGCGGTATCTAGATTTAGCACTCCGCTGTTGTAAATATCTACTAATCTAAACATTCAATTTGTGTTGCAAAATTAGGCTTTGATTTGATTTTTGCTTTAATAATGGCGTATAACCAACGTATGCCCTCTTAGAATCCTTATGTTTTATTTATATACCCTGAATGTTGTTATACCTTTCTATTACGACATTCACC
>CAZALJ010000315.1:0-3110 GCA_964485715.1 uncultured archaeon | reverse complement strand
ATGGTAATTCCTGCTAGAATTCCAGCAATTAAAACTAAAAAAAGAGGTTGTCTGAAATTTGGTCGCTCAACAATCTGGGGCATCTCCAGTTGAGGGGAAATCAAAACTCCTTGAAAATGCTGAATGAAAGGAAGTACCGGTTCAGCTCTTATTCTTTCAGGTCTATAAGGAGCTTGATAAGCGGGAGCACCTCTACTAGAAACAGATGGCTGGATTGAATTATATGAAGAGGGGGGTTTCGAACTAACCACGCCAGCTGAATCAACAGATGGAACTGGAGACCCACAGTAAGCACAAAAAGTAGCTCCCTCTAGCAATTTCTGACCACAGTTACCACAGAATTTTGGTGTTGTTCTAGTACCTTCATTACTCATGAAAATCAACTATTTGGAAATAGGTCAAATAACAATTCAATCATGAACGAGAGGAATTTGAATTAAAAATCTTGTTTGTGATGCTTGTTTTTAGAGTGATGCAAAAAAAATACCTTGGTTCATCACTTAATAACTCTATGACATAAATCTTGTATAAAACCTATTTATTGTATAGGAATCATTATTACAACACAATTGTCTCCCTAACTTTAGATAAAGAGGCATATCGAGACTGGTTTTGTCAATTAGATTATAAATAAGCGAATTAAAAAAGAGATGGTTTAGATTGAGCGGTCTTTTAATACAACAATAGTGAACCCTGCTGCTTCATCAGGAGTGATGATTATTTCTGATTTAGGCATTTCTACATATACACTTTGAAGTCGTCCATGGTCGAGAGCATCTGATACACTACGGACTTTTTTTACTAATGAAGCTACATGGGCTGATACTCTTTCTGCATCTGATTGTGGAAGATTACTTTGGAGGGGTAAACCATCTTCATCACAAACTAGTATCCCTTTAACTCCACGACGCGCTGCTAATCTTTTGATAGTGTTCTGCAACACTGAGGGAATTACATACTCATCATCAGACATTTGATCACATTCCTCTTTAATCCTTGGACGTTAATGTCATTTTACTACTCTCCCGTTTTACTAATGCCACAATAATGATTTCGGAGTCATAATCAGGGATTATTTCCACATCACCAACTTCCAATTCCAAACGGACACTTCTGGCCTGTTCTTGGGAGATTTCCCTAGAAATACTTTTTACTTTTCCCACCAAAGAGGCAACATGTGCTGCTACTCTCTCTGTGTCCTCCTCGGGAAGACTGCTCTGGAGGGGCAAACCATCCGTATCACTTAACACGGCACCATATACCCCCTTATGCTTTCCGACAGATTCAATGACTTTCTCTAGGGCCTGTTGTGATAGATACCCTGCTTCTTGTGACATTTTTATCGTATTCCTTTATATTTCGTTTTCTAACAGATTGCCCAAGTTTGGAGCGATCTCACGCGAGTAAACGCGTATTCCTTTGTTCATTGGTTTCTAACAGATCGCCCAGGGCTAGGGCTAACTAACGATCTATACATTAACGATTGCACTTAAAACCTTTTGCTTTTAAATTAACGGATTATCTTCTCATAAGATATTAGTTGGAGAAAATCCAACCCCGCCTGTAGGTTGTATTAGAAAGGTCAGATCATGCTTGGTTGCATCCGTAAATGTTCTCATGTTTGTAACAAAAGTTCCGGTAGGCTAAACCTTAAAAGCGATGTAGAATAGTAAATTCATAGCCCTAGGAGCGCGTTTGTTTTGGTCTCACAAAAAGGTAAAAACGACAAATCCTCAGAAAATAAGCTAGATGAGATTCTATCAAGTGTCAGGAAATTAAGAAATCATATTGATACACTTGATCGCAGAATTTCTCGACTTGAGGGACAAATACAGAGAAAATTATCTTTTGCAGTAGAATCTAGCGAGTTTAAATCCGAAATAGAGGATGCAAAAAAAGGTGATTTTGATAATTTAGATGAGCATTTAAAACGGACATATCAGACTTTAGCAATGGCTCAAAAGCCCATGACAGCTTCAGAAGTAGCTGAACGGATGGGACGGAGTCGAAGTACTACAAGTTATCATCTTAACAAGCTTGAAAAGATGGGGGTTCTTGAAAAATTCCCAAGCCCTTCAAGAGAAAGTTCAAGAAATGTTTATTTCCGTCCTAAAGATCGTCCATTCGAGTTAATGGATTCAAAAGAGTAACCTCAACGTCATTACTTAAGTAAGACCTTCCGAAATCTAGAAGAAATAAAATTCTATTGGAGAAAAATTGGGAAACAAAAAAGAAAGATAGAGAAGTAGCGGTTAAGTAGAGGTAAAATCTAAAATTTTTTTTCCCAGTTGGTCAAAAGCAGCTTGAACTCCTTCACCTGTTTTTGCACTGGTTTCAATGAAACTTAGACCTAAATGGTCAGCAAGATTTTTACCTTCGTCTGTGGATACTGTTTCTGTTCCTTCCTCACGCAAATCAGTTTTATTTGCGAGGAGAATCACAGGAACGTCTCGGTCACGTTTGGAATTTTTAAGATATCATCTATCCATTTTTCGACGTTCTCAAATGTCTGACGTCGTGTGATGTCATACACAAGAATACCACCGAATACCTTTGTATAATAAGCTTTTACGACATCTTTAAAAACGGGCTGTCCAGCGAGATCCCAGATTTGCCAGCGAATATGTGTTTCATTTACCGTTGTGTCATACAGGGCAAAATCTGCTCCCATAGTCGAAAGGTAGTCCGTCTCAAAGCCCTCACCTAGGTAACGTTTTCGCAGTGAGGTTTTTCCAACGGCTCCGTCTCCCATTAAGACGATTTTCCATAATCGATGATCCTCATTACTCAACAATTTCACCTTTAATTAACCTATTTTGATCTATTTCACAATTTCAGAGTGTTCTAAGTCCATTGTGCAAAGGTTTAAATATTGCACACAATACGATCAACTGATTTTTCTAGACTCCAGCTGTGGTCTCCGTGGGAGAACCTTTTTTTCAAGTAATATTTGCTTATATCCGAGTTTTACTCGTTTTAAGTCAATTTTCCAATAACACATAAATATCATTTGACTAGTGAGGAAAAGCTAAGGTTATTAAAATTGATAACAGGTTATTCAATTTTATTCACACGAGGTCATCAACTAGCTCGTTGCCGCCGCTAACCTC
>CAZALJ010000314.1:0-3112 GCA_964485715.1 uncultured archaeon | reverse complement strand
ATAAGTTGGGTCGAACACAAAAGGCTAGGTCAGACAATCGATCTTTTAACGAGTTATAATGCTGCTTTTTGCTGCGTCGATGAGCCACTTTTACCACCTATCACTCCTACTACCGCTGACTTTAGTTATATAAGGTTTCATGGGCATGGGCTTAAACCATGGTATAATTACCATTATAGTGTCAAGGAGCTACAAACGTGGGTTACTAGAATTCAGAATTTGAGGAATGAAAAAAGCTTAAAAGAAATTTTTATCTATTTTAACAACCATCCTCATGGACATGCTCCAGCTAATGCCAGACAACTGGCTATTCTACTAGGAAAACCCTTTAAAGGACCCGAGTCAATTAATTGGATTAAAGTACGTATGAGGGCAGGGGATCCCCCTCAACATTCATTAGAAAGTTTTTTAGATATTTCCCCAGTTGAAGTTAATGATTATGTTCGTTTCTGTTCTAATTGTGGAGAAATGATTCTCAGAGACGATAATTTTTGTGAAAAATGTGGCCATCACTTAGAAAAAGATTATCAGTCTTGAAGTTCTATATTGCCCACTCCAATAACATTTTGCATTTATTTATTGGAACATTGAAAGAGATCATAACAAAAGGTTTTTTAGAAAAAATAGTAGGAGATTGTACCGAGGGAAAATTCTCACCTATTTGAAAATGAAAATTGATTCGATATTTTTTTGCCCTAGAACAGGCCTTTTTGAATCAGCTACTCTCTGACTGGAATTCTTAAGCAAAAGAGAGAGAATTTAACAATATGAACTCTTAATAAGGATGGGTACAACCCCTGTCTTTGGAAATTTGCAATGATTGCGCCGAGAAAGGCGAGAAGATCTACCGATGCAGTAAGTGCTCTGCACCTCTGTGTAAACATAGTATCCGTATGCATGTTTGTTCCTCCCCAACACTTGGTCTAAGAGGTAAACACAGTCCTCGTCGAGAAGGCGCGGACATTACAAAGGCAGCCTGGGAAAAATTTCTAAAGAAAAACAGACAATATAAGTTAAAAATTCAAGAAGATTTGTCATTTCTTGTAGAATTTCCATGGTATCCTTTTACAAAGCTAAACGCATGGATCCCTACCCAACGTCCGCATTATAAAGCAGAGCGAACACGACCAATTAATGTAGAAGAGCTTTTTCTGTATTTAGAAAAAGAAGCTGACTCTATACGATATAATAGGAAGTTTTTCTATTCTCCTTGGGTACAAGAACAATTCAACATCTGGCAACGCAAATGGAGGAAGCATAATGGTTACTGGGAACAGAATAGAACACACAGGGCCACAAAGTTTGAACTACAATTTCCTCAATTAGCTCACGAAGATTTGGAGATATTACGAAAAGCTGGGTGTAAAGTTACCTTTGCACAAGGAGCTAGACAAAAACTCAAGAAGCTAGAGAAAGTGGCTTGTAAGGAATTTACAATCTCGGTCGAAACTGTAGATGATCGCTTACGAATTCGATGGAATCACGAATTTAATAAGTGGTTTCACTCATTATTCAATGTATTTGCTCGTTTTATGGCAATTAGATCCGATGATGACCCCCAAGCGGATTATATTCCTTGCTTTCACCAAATCAAACCTCAGGAAATTCAAGTAGAATATTGGGCCGCATTTAGAGCAAACTACTTTTGGCATGTTGTCGATCAAACACTGAAGAAATCGAACGGTACGCCTCTATTTCATCTTCAATACAAACCTTTTCAACCTTCCTCAAAAAAGTATGAATTCTCTGTTCAACAAAATTACACTCTTCGATCCTATCAACAAGCAGCCATGGATAAATGGAAAAAAAATCGCTATTTTGGTTCTATTCAATTACCTACTGGTGCTGGAAAAACCCTCATTGGAATTGATGCTATACAGCAAATTCATGAAAGAACCTTAATTTTAGTACCAAATCTCGCCCTTGTAGACCAATGGGTTGATTTAACTTCAAAATTCCTTTCGATTCCAGCAGAACGAATAGGGATTTTTAATGGTCAGAAAAAGGCATTTCGTGAATATCCTATAGTTGTTTCAACTTATCAACTCTTAAGTCAATATTTACAAGATTTGCATGCTTTTAAGGATAATAAAAATCCTACTAAGCCTCTTCGTGAGAGATTCTTAGTAGAAGACACAATTGGATTTTTTACACACAAATTTGGGCTTCTGATAGCAGACGAGTCTCATCACATCCAGGCAGAGACCTTTAGGCAAATTGCTGTGGATCTTGAAATTCCTCGTCGTCTAGCATTATCTGCTACTATCGAAAAAAGCGTTCATAGTAGCTTAGTCATTGCTACTATGGGGCCTATCATCCATAAAATATCATACGGACTCCTTGCTAGAGAGGGTTTTATTGCTCCTATCTATTTTAAACGAATTCATATACCCTTAACTGTCGAAGAAAAGGGATACTTAAACCGCAAGGGGAAGCGAGCATATGGGAAAGTTTCAAGACAAGCAATTAACAAATTGCTGGCAATTCGTAAGCTATTAGAATCCCCTGTAACATCGCAGACTTTAGTCTTTACCAGCCGCATTAAACATGCAATGAAAATTCATTCATACCTAAAAGAATATGGAATAGATACAACTGTGTTAACAGGCCACACAGTGATGAATGATCGAGACTTAAATCTTATTTTAGATCAATTTAGAGAAGGTAGAATCAACACTCTCGTGTTGGTGAAAATGCTTAATGAAGGGTTTGATGCTCCTGCGGATACAATTATTATTGCATCAGGAACCAGAAACAGAAGAGAACAAATCCAACGAGTTGGTCGAGCTACTCGTCCTGGTAAGGTAGCTAAATTGTTCGAATTAATAATCGAACCCTTGGAGTTAAATTATGAATTTGAAGTAGCTCAAGCACGTGATATCTCAGATGTAATTGAACCCCCTGTACAAGACCTTCTTTTACCAACTGAAATCAAAGAAGAAATCGAGAAAATAGTTGATGATATCAAGCTTAGTTTTTATGAAAGTAATTGATTTTTAGATTCAAGATCCTGTTCTTTCATCTTATCCCAGAAGAATAGAATCAAAGTAATGACAATAATACTGAAAGTAATAATGTAAAAAACAGCAGTTAAATCAAGAATTTCCCATAT
>CAZALJ010000313.1:0-3113 GCA_964485715.1 uncultured archaeon | reverse complement strand
GGAGTAGAATTCTTCAGTTTTTCAGCCATCTTCGATGTTGGGGAGTTGCTCATAAACACAATAAAAAAAGAGTTTCAGGTACTGGTTTTAGAGGAAGAACAACCTGTAACAAGAGAAATAGAACGAATTGAAGAAGTACCAGAAGCAGTTACTCCAGTAACATCAGATGAAGTATCAGCTGACATTCAGATCTCTGCTGAACCTGAGGATAAAGTTCCTATTGAACCAGGTGATAAATTACTCAAGAAATTTGAGATGCCCTATTCTCAAGCGGGATATGCTGGGGTATATTATTGCCGAGATGGTAAGTATGCGGTCGTTTTGTTCCAAAATGAGGCCCCTCTTCTTCGGAAAAAGTATTCCAAAGACGAAGTTAATGAAGATAATCTTGTTACGATGATTAGCGAGTCAGGCATTGATTTTCTTTCGTTTTCCTCTATTTACGATTCAGCTGAGCTTATTCAAAATGTCATCTTGCATCCTGAAGATTATATAGAAACAGAAAAAGCAGAAGAAATCAAAGAAATGGAAGTAGATGCTTTAATTAGTCCAGAAGAGCCCATAGTTACAATTTCAGCAGTAGAAGAACCAGAAGAAATGATTATGGTCGATCTATCAGCGATGGATGTTTCCGAATATACTAAGGCTGAAGATTTTGATAAATTTGTTGTTAAAGTCACAGATTTTGTAAACGAAGGCCAACCGCTGCCTGTTAAAGAAATCGAAATCGAAAAATCGGGTGGGGTAGTTTGTATTATCCTTCGCCAAATGGATTCTTGGTTTATCCGTTTCAGGAGGAAAGATGGTTCACATTCGGATTTAACCGAAGTCAAAATGGACCAAGACGAAATTGCTCGGCTAATAAACCAAGATATCCCTCAAATTTCCTTTAGTTATCTCTATGATGCCTCTGAGAACGTATTTAAGGCAATAGAACGACTTGCCAAGCGACCAATGGGCGATGTTATACTGAATGTAGCTGTTGGTCATTTTCTGCAAGTTATTGAACAATATGAAACAGATGGTGACCTTAAATCCGCTGCCCAGATAACAGAAGTTCTTCTTAAGCGGTTTAGAGTAGAAAAGAATAAGAAAGGGATCCTTCAATTTGGGAAAAAGCTAATAGATTATTTCGAAGAACAAAAGAAAGCTACAAAAGTAACAAAGCTCCGAAATACATTAGCTGAAGAATTATTGGAAATTGATTCAAATGATGCTCTAGAATTTGTCTTAGATTCTTTAGATACATTGGTTACCCAGGAGAAACACTTAAACGCTGCTAATCTTTGTGGGCTATTGTTAGATCATTATTTGACTGTAAAAGAAAATGGTGACAATCTACAGAACGTAATGCTACTTGGACGGAAACAAGTCGATATCTATAAACGTGCACGACTTCCATCAGTTTTGGAGGAGAATGCGCTTCGTTATGGATACTATGCGATTCAACAATTGGCAAAGGCTGATGCTGATCAAATACCCGCCGAACAAAAAGAGGCTTATCAAGAGGATATTTATTATCTATTAGATCAGGCTTTTGACTCACAAGAAGAACGAAAAGCACGGTTAGAAATACTAGAATCTCTTGAAAAAACATTAAAGCTGTTATCATCAGCAGAAGTCGATGATAAAACAACATACCAAAAATATGTCGATCGTTTAATATTAACTTTAGAAGCTCAGGATAAAAAGGAAAAGGCATTAACTACTACGATTGAAAGTGCAAAATTGTTATTGGATTCAGAGAACTATGTTAAAGCCTGTGAATATGGAAATAGAGCAATAAAACTATTTTATGAGTTAAACAAAATAACAGAAGCTATTGATTTTAGTTTAGAAATTGTCAGGGCACTGGTAGATATCAAGGAGACGAGTGCAGCTCGGGATTACTTAAAATTTGTCGAAAATCTCATTGATAAGGCATATAAAGCCGATGATAGACGCCGTGTTGAAAAGCAGTTAATCATTGGAGATTTATTTGGCAAATTGGGGTTGAAAGACCAAGCCAAATCATATATTCAAACTGCACTTCAAACAATCGGTGATGCAAAGAAACGAGAAAAAATCGTTCTTGAGTATGTTGATGACCTTCTGGTGAGTCACGCAACCTTATCAGCACAGGAAATGGTTAATCTTGAGCTTTCACGGCTATTGACTGAGAAGGAACAGAGAATTACAGAAGTGGTTAGGTTCTGTCAGAGTTTCATCATGAAATTACGAGAGTATCAGCAAAAGGACATGGTTTTCGAGTATATGAAATATTGCTCAAGTCTAATGATGCAAACCGACCACACTGATTATAAAGTACTATTGAATTTTATTAAAGATTTACAACAATCTAACGAGATTGATCGTGCTGCATTTATTATGAATCAGCTAATAACACTCCAAAATAAACAACAGGATTACACAAGAGCTATCGATAGTGCTGGTCGATTTATAGACTATCTTTTAGAAAATACTGACAGAATTGATTTGGTAGAATATTATATACAAAAATCAGCAGAAACTTATCGAGAGATGGGTGATTCTACAGGAGCCATTGAAAGATTAATCACTTTTCAAAAACAGATTCTTGGATATTCAATCGAGTTAGCCCAAAGGATCACAGATCTGATACTCAAAGAGTTAGAACCACAAGAAGAGTATAAAAAGTCTATTAGCATCGTCTCACCGTTAATCGACGCCATGATGGAGCGAGAAAAGTTTCAGGATGCTTATATCTTTAGTGTCCAGAACGCTCGCTATTATGAACATTTAGGAGATATTGGTAAAGTAATACAATATCTAGAAAAAACTCGGGATAAATTTATTCACTATGAGCAATTTGAAGAAGCTAACCGAATGACAGATCTAATCCTCAGATTTGGGCGGAGCCACAAGAAGCCAAAAGTAGCAATTACTGCGATGAAAAATTACTCAAAAGATGCATTAGATAGAGGAGATACAGAATCTGCTACAAAATTTGCCCTAGAAATGGCAGCTTTGCTGAAGGATGAGAATCAAGGTGAGAAAGCACTTGAATTTCTGCAAATGATATTTAATACAATATACGAGAGTGATCGGGAGTCTGCAATTCGAGTTTTCCAACGAATCATGGAGATTCGGGCAGA
>CAZALJ010000312.1:0-3128 GCA_964485715.1 uncultured archaeon | reverse complement strand
GTTCATTGGGATTCAATATCCAGAGATGTGAGAATCTTATACTCCAATACTTGTGTCTTCTCTTTTTCAGTCCAAACAATATACCTTCATCTAATAACAATCGATTCACTAATTGGAATGAAGTATACAACTATTATGGTAATCCTGAACAGATTTTTCTTTCGATAGAAGATGCATCAATTCCTGTTCTCATAAAAAGCTTATTAAATATCAAAAGCCAAAATTTGGACAACAAATTGGTGCCAGATCAGTTAAACACAATTGATTGGGGTCCTACTGCAGATTATCTTACCAAAAATTATCGATGGATAAATGACTATACTGATTCAGAAACCACTTCAATAGGTTTAATTACCTTAGAAATCTTTGATATAATAGCAGCTCGTCTTAAAAATCATAGTTCTCCTTCAAAAAGAATTCGGTGTGAAATTTATACTCCATATCGATTAGCGGCCTATATAGCAGAGGAAAGCCTAATTTACTCCTTTAATAGTGTTTTCACCAATTCTCACCAATTCAACTCGTTTTCTGATTTATGTCAGAGGATATTAGAACGAGAAGACGAGTTAAAAGCTCCATTTTTAACAAAACTAGAATCTATTAAAATATTAGATCCAGCAGTAGGGACAGGTGTCTTTCTATTTGCTGTAGCAAATTTGCTATTAAATAATTTAATTAACTTAAAACCTACAATATCTCCCCTGAACTTAAAACTCCAGATATTAGAAAGGAATCTTTTTGGAATAGATATAGATCCTTTGGCTATTAGGATTTCTATAGTGAAATTCTGGTTGTGGGTTTTTTCTCAAAAGGATTTGCAATCTATTGGCCAATTCTCGTTTAAATGTAATTTTTACATGGGAGACGCTCTTTTTGGTTTTCAAACCTTACCTTTAGATTATAGAAATAGTGATCTGGATAATGATGAAATAAAAGTGCAAAATGAGGTGCTTGACTTTCAATATGATCAAAAAATTCTAAATCGTTTTGTACTTTACGAAGTTTCATTTCCCCAAGATTCCCTTCAAGAGCTGAAACAACTTTATGAAATTTTTCCAAAATTTCAGGATAAGCCATATTTCGAATATTTTATTTTGGAAGGAGATCGAACTCTTTGGAATGTTGAAAAAGACAGTTTGGACGAAAAGATTAAGAAATACGTTCATTTTTCGGTTTCAGATCACAATTCTTCAACATTCAATCTCTATGCTGTTTTTTCTCGCCCATTAGACACACAAGAACAGGAAATTCCAACTTCCCCCTTCTGGGAATGCAAAAGATTTTCTATTCCTAATAAATTTCATTGGAGTAATATTAGGGCATTAGCAGTTCCAAAATTCGATTTGATTTTTGGAAATCCTCCCTTTGTTGCGTTGACAGATTTATCGATGATTTCAAGAAAATTGTTGCGAGTCACGTATCCAAGTATATACACAGGCAATAATGATCTATCATACTTTTTTATTAGTCGAGCCTTATCTGCTTTAGAGGCTGATAATGGCATATTGGCTTTTATTCTCCCCAAATATATAATACACAGTGTTTTTGCAGAAAAAATTAGGAAAACAATAACAGAATCATCCGTAATTCTAGGAATCTATGATTTAGGAAGAATTCCAATTTTTAGGGGTTCAAATATTAGAAATATCATCTTATACTTAAGAAAAGGTGCTAAACCTACTGATCATACCTTTAACTATCATGTTTATCTAAAGAAAGGTAATGAAGTTAGTAAGCAAACTTACAGGATTCCACAATTTAATCTAAAACCCGAGAAATGGATATTAATTGATCCCCAAAAGCAAAAACTCCTTGATAATATCAAAAATAATTCAAATATGATGTTAAAAGATGTAGCTAAGATTAGCAAAGGAATTGAAACTGGTTGTGATCAAGTTTTTGCACCCAAAAACCAATTCTTTTTTTCACAGGTATTAAAAATCAGTCAAGACCATATTAAGCCCTGGATAAAAGGAAAAGATATTAAACGTTTTACAATAATAAATACTGGAAGAGAAGTTCTTTTTACGCCCACTTATCAAAAACATGAAATTAAAACAAATAAGAAGATTATGAATTACTTAGAACAAAACAAAACTATGTTATTAAACAGAAGTCGAGTCTCAGAATATTATCTATGGCGAATTGGTGATGAAAGAAGTACAATGAACTGGAACTCCCCTAAGGTCGTTTGTCCTTATAAATCCAGCTATAATACCTTTGCAATCGATTGGTCAGGTAGTCTCTCCTCAAAAGACGTGATATGGATAATCCCAAATGATTCATTCTCAAAAAAGGACTTTCTTCTCTATCTAGTAGGCCTCCTAAATTCAGATGTATTAACGTTCTTTGCTCTTAATTCCATTAAGGATTTAGGTGGTCTCTATGAATATTATCCTAAACAAATTCAGAATTTCCCTCTAGTTGTCCCAAAATCCAATACACAAGAATATAAGTCCATTTGTGAGACCGTATCAAGGTTAATTATGAATCAGAGTAACCAGCAATATGAAAAACTACAAAATAAACTTAACAGAATGATCTTTAATATGTACGATCTTCATCAAGAAGAAATTGATCTTATCAAGGAATTTGTTTGTCATACCAATTGAAATAACAACGTTATGCAATTTAATAAAGTGTTCCTTATGCATGAAAACGAGTTAACATTGATTTCTAAACATCCTGTGAGAATGGATCTATACTGTAAGGAGGGAAACTACATTTTTCCATATTTTACGACTTTAACACCAGAATTGATTTCAAAAACTTTTGATGTAGGGTCCCAATTAATTCGTGCTGACATTTCAGCATCCTCTCTAAAGAAACTTAATGTAAAGCTCAATGCTCTAGAGGAGATTTCTGAACAAGATGAACTGAAGCTAGTTCAGTGGATTTCTCATATCTTTGACACTGATAATTCTTACAAGGAACCTCTTCAAAACCTTCGTGAACTGGCTGAAAGGGTACCTATCCCCAGTCCTGATACTTTACCGTTTATAGCTGTCCATTCTGCAGATGAAATGTTATTAAATGCTGTACTAAGCCAAAACACAACAGCAGATTTTTATTTTAAAATGACTCATACTATTGCTAAGAAATTTGGAAACAAAATCATTATTAAAGGT
>CAZALJ010000311.1:0-3142 GCA_964485715.1 uncultured archaeon | reverse complement strand
CCAAAGAGGCAGATTACATGCCGTATGAATTATCAGTGTATGCTCTTTTAATGGGAGTAATATCAGTTTTGGCGATTTCATTAGGCTTGTTTACTCTTTTTTTCCGTGAAAAGACTCGAATAACCACCCATTTCATTATACTTGTTGGAAGCACCGCATTCTGGTGTGTTGGATATTTTTTTGAGTTTGCTGCCACTGATGAACAAACAATGATGTTTTGGAATTATATTCAATATCTGGGGATTCTAACACTACCACCTCTTCTTCTTTTGTTTATTTTAGGCTTTATACAACGTCAAGATATTACTTCAAAACCATATTTGGGGTTATTTTTCTTCCCCTCTTTCGTTCATTATATATTCTTGTTAACAAATGATTCTCACTACCTTTTCTACAAAATAATTGATGTTCAATCGTCAACATATGGTTCAAGCTTGGATCTAACATATGGTCCCCTATTTTATAGCAATGTCATTTATTCATACTTACTTTTAGCCCTTGGATATTATCTACTGATTCGTACCTACTTTACAACCTCAGAAACGAATTTCCTTTACAAAAAACAACTCCAATTCATGATCATTGGCACTACGGTTCCTTTGATTGGCAATATCATTCGTATTTTCGACCTTTTCAGCTTAGAAGTAGACCTAACACCAATTTTATTCGTTATTGCCTATATTGTGTTTGCTTATGCCTTATACGAGATTAGTTTTCTTGATATAGTTCCTATTGCACGCCAACGAGTATTTGAGGGTATCTTAGATGGATTTGTTGTCATTGATCATGATTCACGATTAGTTGATCTTAACACAGCAGCTCATAACATCCTTCTCCCTCAGTTAAAGCCTTCAGATATGCATGGAAAAAATATCTTCACTTTGCTGAAGGAGGAGATAGAACAGAAGGCGTATCATAAAAATGTCGATGAAGTTCAGCGTGGCCTGGAAGAAATTAAAGCAGGAACATCATCTATGTATTCCACAGAATTTGAAGTAATACATCCTGAAGATCTTACTAAGAAGTTTTATGATCTACTTGCGTCCCCTCTGAGATCTCCAAACAATAAAGATTTCCTCGGTTTTGTTGTTCTTCTGCGAGATATAACGGACCGTGCAACTGCTGAACTTACACTTCAACAGAAAAACCGCATGCAAGACCTCACATTAAAATTACTATCACATGATCTCTATAATCATTTAAACGTTTTACATGGATATACAGAGATAGCTGCGGACGCAATTGATCTTGAAGACACAAAAGAAGGGTTACTAGCCATTCAAGTGAAAAGCAAGGCCACAATGCAACTTATTGAAGATGTCACTTCTTTTCTGAAAGTAGAAGACATTCTTAGATCGAGTCCATTCGAAAAATATGATCTAATAGAGGGAATTCAAGCTGTTATTAAACAATTACAGCCAGAACTCGACGTAAAATCACTATCAGTTGAATCGAAGCTAGTCGAGGGTCCTGTATATATTCTTGCCAATCTTGCTATGAATAGTGTTATCTTCAACTTGATAGCAAACGCCATAAAGTTCTCACCATCCCAAGGGGTGATTGAAATTTGTTTAAAAGATATAAATACTCATTGGCATGTAAGTGTAGCAGATCAAGGACCAGGCATTCCCGAAGACATCAAAGAAAAAGTTTTTGAGCCTTTTACAGCCTTTGGTACGAAAAAAGGGACAGGACTAGGACTTACTATCGCTTTCCAAGCCATCCAATTCTTTTTAGGACGAATATGGATTGAAGATGCACAACCACACGGCGCTGTTTTTGTCTTTGAAGTTCCGAAATTAGCTTAAAACTAACTCATAACCCCTATTTTAAAAATTCGATTGATTCAATTATAATGCATACAATTATAAATTTTGGTCATCTATTTGCTACTTGACGTGGTGATTGTCTCTCAAACCTAGGATCATCAAAAGGAGATAATTAGGATGTCCTATGAGTTAGGTATAGTTGCAACCACAAAAGATAATATAATCGTTGACATCAACCAACCAGCTTGTCAGTACATATTCGAAGGAGATTGCCCACATGTTATCGGAAGTAATCTATATTCCATACTCTATTCAGTGGAAAGGTTAAAACCATACCATGAAGGAATACACCAAATCGAACACTCGTTACCAGAAATCCAAGATGAAACCCTGCACTTTGAAATGGAGTTTCTTGAATCACTGGAACCACGAAGTCAATCTTTTAGGATAACTCTTGAAGCTATACGAGACAAAGGGAATCATCTTGGTTTTATCTATATAATACAAAACGTATCTTTAGAAAAAGAAATGGAACTATTGCTCCGAAAAAGTATTGATTTCAAGACCTCATTATTAAGTGTCATCTCTCATGATTTAAAAAATCAATTGATGGTCATTCAAGGATTTACTGACGTTTTAAGGAAGGAATTAGCTCAAGCTCACATTCAGGATTTTGATGTATTGGAAGAATCTTTGGATGGAATTGATGCCAAAGCAAGTCAAATGCAAGAGATTATTACCGATGTACGAAGCTATCTAAAGACAATGGGGACATTTGAGGAAGCTAGAGAACTAACAATTATAGATTTGAAGGAAATAGTCGATGAGGTAACATCAGGTTTTGAATCTGCAATTAGAAACAAGAATTTAGAACTTAAAATTCAATGGCCAGCAGACCCTAAAATTCACACTTTAGCGGATTTACGTCTTCGCAGCGTTTTTAACAATATCTTGGATAATGCCATAAAATGGAGCCCTCCAAATGACGTAATTACGATATTAGTGGACAAAGAGAACCAATTTTGGATTTGTAGTATAAGTGACCATGGCCCTGGGGTACCCGATGGTATTAAGGAGGAAATTTTCAAACCATTCGTCAGCATTGGGCCAGATGGCAAAGTTGGCAGTGGGTTAGGCCTTTCAATCAGTTTGGAGATACTCCAATCCTACAAAAGCAGGATTTGGATCGAGGATGTGAAACCACAAGGAGCCAAATTCGTTTTTAGATTGCCAGTTGCTGAGAAAAGGGAGGTAAAAAGCTTTTAGTTTCATCATTCTATTTCTATTCTTCTTTCTCTAGTGAAGCGAGAGCTGTTTTAATATAATCTTGTAACAACCTAGCTTGTTCATCAGGAGTAACGGACTTTTCTGCT
>CAZALJ010000310.1:0-3152 GCA_964485715.1 uncultured archaeon | reverse complement strand
AAGCATTATCAACCGAAATGGTTTGTCCAATCCCAAATGGTAAAAATAGAAGGAAAAATTCAATCAAGAATAACATACCTTGCGTGAAATCTAAGGAAACCCGCTTACTCAAGTTCTCATATTGTTTGACTTTTCTAATAGCTTCAAAACCTAAAACTGTATAAAAAAAGCCAATTAGCACTAGATCTATCCATATAAGCTTCACTATTGCATCTATTATCTCATTAAGAGTTATAATGTATCCTGAGTAGTTTATTACTGTTAGGGACGTTGGAAGAGAATAGCCCTTGACAACAATGGCAAATATATATTCAATTAATATAATAAATCCCTCTAAAGCGAAAAGAACAATCCACAAAATCGTAATATCGACCAAGGGCTTGAGGATCTTTTTCTCAGGATCTTTTACCTCAATTCTAGAAATACTTTTCCACAAAACGAAAGTTAAGAAAAAACTAATGCCAAGAACAGTACAGATTTCAATAATACCAAACATTAGATCAGACATTACGTCCTGAACAACCTCAATCCCTGTTGTACCTTTTAATTCACTTAATGCTCCCCATAAACTGAAATAACTCCTAACTCTCATTTTAAATATATCCCGCCACAATAATAATACTAAGTAAACATTCTCATACTTCAACTTTTCGATTTCACATTCCGAATACAGTAACATAGTAAAAGATACAAATTTTTCTTTTGCTACATATCATTAATTTTTTAAGCTTTAACGTTCATTTTTTCTAAATTTGTTGATATTGAACCATTGAACATTGGGATATGATTTTACTCATAAAAATCTGTCAAACCTCGAAAATCTAAAAAAGCTAACAGTTGATTTGACTAATAATGAGAATTCAAAAATTGAGTTTACAAAATTTCAGAAGTATTCCTAGTCTTACATTGAAAGATCTCCAGATTCTGAATTGTTTTATTGGACCCCACAACTCAGGAAAAACAAATATTCTTAATGGAATCTCTGTTTTTTGGGATCCTTTTCTACGAGCTAAAGTTCAGCAGAAACATTTGAAATCAAGTTTAGGAAGACAAAATAAGCAAGACTTTGATAGAAACATTCTTTCCTTTTTAGGAAACTCCAATGTAGTTCAGGGTATATTTGAATTTACACTAGATGAGAGTATAAGTTCTTGGCGAGAAAATAATTATCTAAGGGACATTTTCGCAAATTCTGCTCATTCCTTTAAACACGATCGTCCATCAAATTTTTTCAATGAATTTCTTGACGATCTAGAGACATTAATCGATCCCTCGACAATATCTACATTAATTTTTGAATTAGTTTTATCCCAGGAAATGTTTTCTTTTATCAAACAGAGATTTTATTTGCAACTTAAGAATGATGAACGAATATCTTTTCAATCAAGTAACCTCCCAATCATACAACATGCGATTGGCTCTGCATTTATCCGCCGTTTCCATGAAACTTCATCAGAATATGATTTTTTGCACAATGATCTTATACGTATAATCAAAGACAAGAATTATACTGCAATAACATTAATTGAGGGGTTTTTAAAGGATATCATTGGACAAGAATTCGTTTTTGAGTTAGGGGAATACCACAACCATGGCCAGGAAATTAATGTCACTATTGAACAAGCTTTCACTAGTCCTCTTTGGAGAATGTCAACAAGTACAATTAGAATCATTGCATTAGCATATTTTTTAACAGCAAGTCCATTGAATCAGATTATTATTATCGATGATCCAGGATTACACTTACACCCTAAAGGGGAACGTAAACTAGCTAGAAAACTCCAAGAATTAACAAAGCATCAATTCTTTTTCTCTACGCATTCTACACGTTTGTTAATTGGTCATGCTTTCCTAGTTGAGCTCGTAAAAGGTTGGACAAAAATCAGACAAATTCGCGGCGAAAAATCAATGAAAAAGGTAGTTAAACTACTAGGTATCAGACCCTCGGATTCATTTGCAGCAGATATTGTTTGTTTCGTCGAAGGCAGGACAGACGCTAGAGTTTTCCAAGCGTTTGAGAAAATCCTGTTAGGTAGTCAATCCCAGATCCCCCGCAACAGAGTTTCGTATATTGGAGTTGGGGGCTGGACGAATATGAAATTTGTCCTTTCTATTGAACTTTTAAAGAGCAAATTTGTTCGTAGCCGTGCTTTGGCGATTACTGACGGAGATATTGTTGGTTCTGAGACCTACTTTAAAATTAGAAAAAATTGGGCTTCAGTTTTTCCAGAGAGTACGTTTTTCTCATTGAAGGAAGAAAGTATCGAATCATTATTCCTCAATAATCCAGTTGTTTTTCTGCGCGCAAATCCAGACAAACAGAATGAATCACTATCTATTAATGAACTCCAAGAATTCATCACAGGAAAATGGAATAGAGGAATTTCAGATAAACATATTGTCCGAGAAATCTTCAATAAATTCTTTCGTGGAAGGTATTACAGATCCTCAGAAGCTGAACTGCTTGCAAGAAAATTTATGAAACATGAAATTCCTGAATATTTAGTCACCTTCTACAACGAATTCATTCTTCAGAAATTCTGAAATGATCATAATAAAAAGTTGTTCAATTCGATAAAGTGCTTAAAAACTATATATTTTAAAACTAGGAGTAACCTTACCAGATGAGACACTAATGACTAAAATACTACTCCTTGGACAACCTAAAGCTGGAAAATCATCGATACTTCGAGAAACCTATGAAGCGCTAACCGAAGCAGAAGATAATCCATATAAAATCAGGATACTCAAGGTTAAATCTCTTCAGAAAGTACTCCAAATCCAATTTCTCGAAGAAAATTCATTCGATATTTTCTCAACAGAAGAAATCAGAGATATTTTCTCAAATGTTCAAGTCGTTTTATGGGTATTGGATGTTGCAGAGGCAAGTACAATCTCTACTTCTTTGTTTCATTGGAGGAAAGTATTAGGATTTCTGAAAGAATTCGCTCCATTCGCCTCGAAATTTGTATGCTTTCATAAGACTGACTTACTGACCATAGAAGACAAAAAAACATTCTTTAGCACTTTGAAAAAAGATTTTCAATCAGATACCAAAGACCAAGTGAATTTTTACAACACGTCCTTAGAGGATGACTCTGCATTCGTAATGATGGCTCAAATCATGAAAATGATTCATGAATCTTCTTTTG
>CAZALJ010000309.1:0-3153 GCA_964485715.1 uncultured archaeon | reverse complement strand
CATCAAGGTTTTCTTGAAATAATTCCTTAATGTCTTGTATTTTACGATTTAGATTTGCTTCATGACTGAAATAAAAGCGGCCATCCTCAAAATGAAGATAAAAAAGGGTTCGATGGACTCGATAAAGAACCTCAGAGATTAATGAGACAGGAAGTTGAGGCTTAATTAAATTTAATTTCAGTTCTGCGAGGGAAACTCCCTTTGGAATCTCATCCTGTGTAAACGAAGACAGGAAAATTGACTGAGAGATGTCTGAGGCCAGATTATTCCAATCAGGATGTTTAGCGTCGAGAATACCAGATTTTGAATCAAACCCACTCACATCTACATGAATAATTGATTCAAATTGAGCATCAATATGTTGTAGGAAGTCGTTTTTTATAGGAGATACTTGGAGATTAATATTTGACGGTAATATAAGGTCTAGTCTTTCCTTGGAAGACCATAAATCACTGAGTATTCGCGTCAGAATTCTTAAAACTGCTCGTGTACCCTGAAATGATGAAAAACTGCACCATTTGTCATAAAGTAGGTCAATAAGCTCGGGATGGAATGGATATGAATCCTTCATACGTTCAGAGAAGCTAGGATCAAGAACTTTATCAGGAAGTTCGTTTCTCCGTTTTTGGTAAATCTGTAAATATTTTGAGATGATTTCATCACGATCTTCTCTGAGAACCACCATTTCTACCAATCTTTTTGTAATCAATCGATATAACTCTTCACGGTCAATTGGTGTCTCGGTTGTTTCTACTCGTCCTAAAATACTGTTCATTTGTTTGATAATGTCAAAAGTAGTCTCCGAAAAATCTTCGTATCTGTGGACTGGAAGAGTAATAATTAATAAACCTCGTTCCAACGAAGCCAAGGCTTCAGTTAATTCCTGAAGAAATAATAACGTTTGAGTCCCTAGATTGGATTCGTTAATTGATATCCCTCGAGCTTTGGTAACATATTCTACAATTTCATCAAATAGAAGAAGAAATGGTTCGTGTTTTACCAGAAAATTTCTCAATTTTTCCTTCCCAGGACTAATACGGTTTACATCATTAGCTTCAAATTCCTTGTACCCCTCTAATCCTGCTATCTGATAAGCAATGTCACCCCATATCGTGTGAATGCGTATATTGTGCTTTTGCCGTCCTTCTAAAGGATTTAAGTGAGTCCCAACAATTGTTACGACCTTAGCTTTGAGAGGAGATAGATCTTTAGGTAGGTAATTATTGAGCTCGGTTCTTTTAGTCGCATAATGATATATAGCAATTATTGCATGCGTTTTTCCTCCTCCGAATGGTGTTTGGAGTTTAATGATCGCACTACCTTTTTCATCACACAATTTTGATTGAACAGCATAAAGAAGGTGAAGTAACCCTCTTGTAAGATAGGTTTTTTGAAAGAACTTTCGAGGATTTGAGTAATCAGAGGGTGATGATCCTTGAATTATATCACCTAAGTCAGCAACAAAAAGATTCTCCTTAATGTGACCTGATTGTATCATTGTATGAGGGACAACTATTTCATACCATGGTTTCATGGTTATTCATCTCTAGCAAGATACATAGGATTATTGTTTGGGATTGTTAACTTGATTTTCATGGCATCTTGTTAAGAAACCTCAATGCAATGATTTTTGAAGAGTTTCGATAAAGTTCTTTCGGGTATAAGTCTTGAAAAAAATCACCAAAAAGATAGTGAAAGGTGCTACCAAAGAAGCTTTGAACGTGACAACACGAGCTGTTGGTGGGGCTGCGGCTGATATCGCCAAAGAATCAATAAAGGAAGAACTGGAACAGAGTGGGGTAACGGATATAGTTAAGGATAAAATTCACAAAACTACCAAAAAATTAACAGAAAAATAAGTTTTATTATTGAGCACACGTCCCATTTAGGTGAGGTGAAGATAATAAAATGAGATTAAAGCTGTGAGGACGTAGAAAAACATGTCAGAAGAGATAAGAGCAGAATGGTTAGCTACATATCACAAAGGAGATTCACGTATTCGTGATAAACGTCATGGACTTTTACGACTTAATAGCGTAAAACAGCGGATCGAGTTCGCTGTTCAAACAGCAGAAAGTTCCCCCATAATAATTGTAAACTATCCTCTTAAACATCTTCGTAAGGTCATTATAATTGATAGACGCCAAAAAATGAAAAAACGAAACTACATCCAACTTGTGTTTGGTGAAGCGCCAAATGAGATGACTCCTCTGTTTTCCTTTAGTTTAGCGGATTTAGAATCTGTAAAAAATGAGATTCTAACATTTCAAGAAGAAATACGAGCTTCACAAGCAGAGGATGTTGAACATTCAGAAGCAGATGTAATTCAAACATTCGCTCAGTTGTTAATGACACCTGTTGAACAATTTCAACAATTTTTGGGAGATATAACCTCTCGATTACGTTCGTTAACCATAAAGCCTAAGGAAGTAACAAAAACCGTTCTAGCACCATTAGAACCAACATTTCCTTACCAAATCCGTGAAATAGAGCTTAATGGTCGTAAAGTTAGTTTTTATAGTACTTCTTACTCTCACTCCACTGTTCTATTATTACTTTCTCCAATCGGTGGACGAATCGAGGATTATTACCCTTTAATCTCTTCTTTACTCGGAAAATATCAATTATTTATCTTAGGACTTCGAGGGTTCGTTTCTCCAATCGAACAGGATATAGAATTTAAATTAAAGGATTATATACAAGACGTCAAAGATTTCACAGATTATCTGGGTTCTGAGAAAGAAATTGTACTAGGAGCTCATTCTCTATTTTCTGCGATTATTTTGGAGGAATTTTTGAATCCTAAGTATTCTAATATTAAGAAATTTATATTAGTATCAGGAGCTCACCGTGCTCCTGATAATTTTAGGAAGGGAGTTAAACTCTTACCACCAACTCGAATTTGGGGTTCATTTAGAGGACAAGTAAGAAAACTTGCTCCTAAGATTTTGTATTCTAAAGATGCTAAAAGGGAGATCATAGATCCGTTCATTCAGCACGCGTTTGATATCCCCGATAAGGTCTATTATGAAATCTTCAAAGATTTTTTACCAAACGATTATACTAAAAAGCTCCAATCATTAACAAAGCCCTTGCTAGTAGTGTGGGGTGATCAAGATCAGCTGATTCCTAAGGATATCAAAGAGGAGATGA
>CAZALJ010000308.1:0-3159 GCA_964485715.1 uncultured archaeon | reverse complement strand
TATACAGATCTTCTTCAGAAACAATTCGAGACTCTTGATCGAGATCAGCTTGAAAAAATCCTCAAAGTTATGGCAAAAAACATCAACCGCTTAGAAAGGTTAACTACGAATGTGACAATGGTTTCTAGGATCGAACGAAGTATATTTGAGGTCAAAAAAAAGGAAACAAATCTTTTCAGATTCCTTAAAGAAGCTATCGAACCCTATCAACATTTATTAGGGAGACAATTCGAATTTACCGCTCGTTTTGACCAATCATTTACTATTGAGACCGACAAAGAGAGAATTCAACAAGTGATTGATAATATTATGAATAATGCCATTAAAAACACACACCCAGATCGCAGAAAAATTGAAATGACTGTAATAGATCGTCCCTCTGACATAAGAATCATTATTACCGACAATGGTGCTGGTATCGATCCTTCGAATTTGACACGAATTTTTGATCAATTTGTATCCATAGAAACGGAATATTCTGCTACTGGGACTGGCATTGGATTATTCTTAAGTCGTGAAATTATGGATGCTCATGGAGGTACTATTACTGCCCATAGTGAAGGATTGAATTGTGGGTCTAAATTCATAATTTCTTTGTCTAAATGAAATTAGATTTTCTAAATAAAACGTATATGAGCTCATTTTCTGTAATTTTTTTCACAATGACCGTTATATTAGATTAAATAAATCGTTAATTATCCAAGGTTGGATGATGTTAATAAAAATAAATAGTATTATACGTATTTTTTAGTTATTATTATCCACTATCTAACAAGAGTTGCAGATATAACGCTAAGATGTTATCTTAGAGAAAAATTGAAAAAATATCATTAGACCCAGTTGAATTATCTTATTTACTAATAAGTAAGTGTTAATATGCGTTTAACGATTTTTTCTGCTGGTTTACGTGGTGATATTCAGCCTTTTGTCGCGTTGGGTCGGGGACTACAGCAGGAGGGATATTCCGTAAGAATGGCTGTACCTGAAAATTTTGCCAATTTTATTAAGGAGCAGAACCTAGATTATTATCCGCTACGCGGAGATGTTCAACAAATCGTGACAAGCGAAAAAGGGAGGGCTTTTATGGAGAGTAGAGGTAAAAATCTAATAAAAAATGTTCGGGCAATAAATATATTGTTTTCTCCAATCGTTATGCAGATGGCTGAAGATGCTTACGCAGCCTGCAGAAAATCAGACGCAATAATTTGTGCTGCTGTTCGCAGTCCTTTTGGTCACTCAATTGCTAAGACCCTAGATATCCCATTAATCTATGCTGAACCTACCCCAATTCTCCCAACAAAAGCTTGTCCAGCTCCAGGATGGCCCATCCAGACAAGTTTTGGGGGATTATATAATCGCTTAACAGGCCATCTTATGCTTCAGGTGATCTGGCGCGGGTATCATAAATTTGTGAATAGATTTCGAGAACAATTAGGTCTAAAACCATATACATCTCTAAGCTTTCTCCGTGTACTAAAGTCATTTCCATTACTTGGTGCATACAGTCCATCAGTATTTCCTCACCCCCCAGATTGGCCAGACAGCGTTCACATAACAGGATACTGGTTCTTAGATTCAAAGTCAAGTTGGATACCCCCAGATACTCTAGAAGCCTTTTTAAATTCAGGCAGTCCCCCAGTCTACATAGGATTCGGAAGTATGGCTGGACTCAATCCTGAATGGACTACTACACTTATTTTAAAAGCTCTAGAAAAGAGTAAACAAAGAGGGATAATACTCACAGGTTGGGGGGGTATTAAACAAAAAACAATGCATAATGATGTTTACATGTCAGAATCCATACCGCATAACTGGTTATTCCCTCGTATGGCAGCTGTGGTGCATTACGGTGGTGCGGGGACAACAGCAGAGGGACTTCGGGCTGGAGTACCTTCAGTGATCACACCTTTTATGGTAGACCAGATGTTTTGGGGAAGACGAATAAGGGAATTAGGAGTCGGCCTAGAGCCATTATCATACAAAAAGTTGACCGTAAACAATTTGGCTTCTGCAATCCAGTTAGCAGTTACACATCGGGGGATTCGGAAGCGTGCCAAAGCATTTGCTGGAACCATCCGTGCTGAAGATGGTTTAACTAACGCGGTGAAAATTATCAATCGGTATTTAAGAAATTATCATTGATAAAGAATTTAGAATTGTGTCAATGAAGTACATCTATCACACAAGAGTTGAATGATGAGTGAGTATCGAATTGCCTGAAGCATTTATTCTTGCTAAACAAATGAACGAGAAATTGATAGGAAAAAAAATTGATTCTTGGCATTTACAGGACTACGAGAGGTTGCAAAAAGTTGGTTTCCTGAATAAGAACATAATGGTTTTCGATCAGCTTGTAAAGGGGAAGATTAAATCAGTCACATCGAGAGGTAATGGTATACGCGTGACGCTGGATAATAATTTTAATCTCTTTCTAGGACTTGAATATGGTGGGAGAATACTCTACCACACGAATGAAAACACCATTCCGAAGAAAATCCACTTAATAATTCGCTTCATTGGCAATACAGCATTAACAGTAAGACTTACTGGAATGGGTGGTATTTACGTGGTTGATGACTAAGAGCGAGAGCAAGTGTATATTTACTAACGAGATTTTTCTGGAACTCTGTCACCCATGGATGAAGAGTTCACTTTTGAGCACTTCTCCAAATTAATAATTGGAATGAGAAAAAATATCAAATCAGTACTAGTTGGAAAGGATGCTGTATTGGTAGGTCTATCGAATAGTGCTTTTCAAGATATAATTTATAGGGCAAAGATCCACCCCAAAATAAAGGCGTCTGACTTAAATAAAGACGAAAGAAGGGCTTTATTTAACGCTATCAAGACAGTGATTCATGAAAGGATTAAACTTGGTGGTAAATACCAATTCGTTGACCTGTTTGGGAATCCAGGTGATTATACACCAACAATGGGACCAAATATGAAAGGACGGGAGTGTCAAGAATGTGGAACGATCATAGAAAAGATGAGTATGGGAGGAGGACAGGTATACCACTGTCCCAAGTGTCAGATTCCTAAATAATTCTGTTGGAGAATCACTAACAAAGCAATCTTTTTCTCAAGGAAGTAGAGGTGGAGAACTGATAAATCCGACTTGAGAATGAGTCTAGATGTAGAATAATCTGGATAATAATT
>CAZALJ010000307.1:0-3181 GCA_964485715.1 uncultured archaeon | reverse complement strand
TATCTAAATACAAGAGAATATTACAATGAATATTTCGATGTCTGGTTTGATGATATCCTCATTCAGGGTATTAACAATATCACTGATAGTTATCCGCCTCAACCTGGTAGTTTTGAACTAGGTAGGACAACAGATGTTTCTATATGGGAATTTTGGGCGAATTTTTCAGAAGGAAAGTGGGAAACACCAATAAAAAATATCACTGTCGTTTTTTCTAATCAAAGTGGAGTTCCTTCAAGTAGAAGTTTAAACTTAGTTACCTCTTCTATAAATGAAGCAGGCTATAACGAGTCCCATTGGCAGTATCCCCAAAGTTTTACTTTTGGCGAGAATATTAGCTACAAATTAATAATATATGATGAAGCTGAGAATTATAAGGAAACTGATTATCAGAATACGGTCATTGGAGATTTTGAAGCTCCTGAAATAACTAGTACACTCAACATCACTGATTCTAACTTCGTTCACCAACTTGGAAATGGAACTGTTGTTATTAGCATTGGCACACATGATTGGGGAAACGCCACACATAATGTAATGCTTAATTATACACTTGAATATAGAAATGGAACAATATATCATGATGAGATCCCTATGTCTAAAAATGGAACAGATTTTCAAACCAAACTTCTTGTCGATTTTGGAACAGTCATAGAGTTTGGGATTCTATTAAATGACACAGCAGGAAATTCACGGGATTATCCTGGTTATTCTATTGTTTCTGATTTAGATATAATACCACCAAATGTTAATTTAAATGTTGATTCGAGTACGATCGAGGAAGGTCGAACATTTGTTAATGTCATTGCAGAAGATTCCTTTGGCGAGATTGATCAGGTTTTTCTGGTTATTCAGCACGAAAACGGAACATTCCATTCCAATTTGACACTCGTATATGATAACATCACGGAGGAGTACAAATTGGGAACAGTGCTAAATTTAAAATACGATGAGAAGTATAACATGACTGTTTTCGTGCGGGATGAAGGAGGTTCAACCAGTAGCTCAACTGAGATTTTTGTAGTACCTGACTTTATAGCACCTCGAGTAAGTATTGAAGATCTAGAATACTTACATCCTGGTTTATTGCGGATTTGGGTTCAAGCAAATGATTTAGGGAGTGGTATTGAATCAGTCATGCTCGAGAGAATAAACACAGACGGTTGGGCTTACTATGCTAATATGACTCTAAAAAATAACAAGTATTATGCAGACATTAGTACAGGATGGATTGGGAATGAGCAAATTAAATTTAGAATAAATGCGATAGATAAAGAAGGAAATGAAATTGGAGAGGAAAACCGACCTACAAGGAACTATACCACCAAAATCTTTTTCAGTACTATTCTTGGATTAGTGATAACAGAAATTTTGCTGGTTACAGCAATAGTAAGCATTTTTGCTGCTGTAAAAATCGCTCAATTACAACAACTAAAAGCTATTCGAAGAAAACGTTTCGATCTTGCCTTGGGTAGAAGTGAACGATTAGCTTATCTTGGAGAGGAGGCCATGTTTGGTTTTATTGCAGCGTATGGTCAGAGTGAAGGCGTTGCCAGTTTATTACTATGGGAACCCCGATTAATAGGATATTTTCACCAATATTTGAAAGAACTCATTGACAAAGCAAATAATAATGTTGCTTTCATCATGCGTGCTAAGCCTCAAGATCTTGTATCATATGTTGACTTTAATATTGAAGAAATCGGATGTTCTGCTGTCACGTTTGCATATCCTGTTTCTAGCCTTCCTCAACAATGGTTGGCTGCATTAACTCTTGATCAAGTACCTATTGATGCTGGTCAAGGTGTCTTACTCTTGCTGTTAGTAATGCGGGAAAAATGGAGTGAGATATCACATAATTTCCAAGAAGAGATTGCAGATGGCATGTTAGAGCTGAAAGATCTCTTCTTATCTGGTGAAGACAAAGAAATTATTCTTCAAAAAAGTCGTGAATTTCGATTGTTCATTTCAGGGACTTTAGAAGTCCTAGATGAGATTGAAACTGATACAGATGAGATATCAGATGATATTATGGATGATTTTGAGGCCGAACTCTCGGATATCCCAGATGAAGACAGCTTGCAAGATGAAACGGATAACAATGAAACCTCAGATGATGATTACCGTTTTTAGCTCTTAACTCGGTTAGATGTGACCTAAAAGTTTAGATCGTAACTAGAAGGAAAAATAGGAATTGAAGGTATAAAAGTTGTCTAATCTTATCAGGCTTCGAACCGAACCCTGCTCTATTTGTAAAAGAACTTTAGCACTAAGCATACAAGCAGACCAGCTAAGTCCTGATGTGACGGGTTTGGATCTATTTCTCGATTTACATGGACTCGATGAGGAACAGTCACATGCACGATTACTCTACATTGATGCTGAAGGGTGGGTTAGAACAATTACGACTATAACAAAATTTACCTCTGTACTCCATCAAGATACTACTTCGGAGTAGCGAGTACTGGATTTTATATAATATCCATATGAATCCGTTGGACTGTACCACGAGTTCCTTTTCGTGAGCAAGTCACGCTAAATAGGGGTACTTTATACTCGACTGCTAGGAGAGTGGCTGCGTCGAGACTCTCTCCAACCAATATATCAAGAATAGCACCATCCTCATGACGATAAATTCGAATATAAGCATCTTCTTTTTTCACGGTGCCGCTCTCATCCCATCCCTTTTCAACAAGGACAATGGTTGGCCACAATTCCCCCTTCTTGAACCAGGCTATGCGATCCTTAACTGCAACCTTAGTTTCTATGTCTGAAAGTACAGGGAAGGTAAATTTGTGATCATCTTCAATATTGTTTTTCAGCATACGGATGTTGGGATTTTGTCGTGCTATCCAACCAAAGGTTCTATATTGCAATTTGATCCATACCAAGGGTCAATTTTGAGTACCAGCTTTGTCTTAAATGGGATTCGAAGTTAGAAGTTCACTACCTTTGATCCTATGTATTACAACTTACTTCTAAAAAAATGTTTGGTTGTAATATAGAAATATCTGTTATTCTAGCTTTACTCTAACGCTATGAATCTGCATCTGTAATATTGGTATTCTCTGACATTTCAGAAATGCTCACGATCACTCTGTTAATATATCGTCCAATAACAGTAAAAAAAGCAATTTCAAGTATAAATAGAAGACCCTGGAGAATTACACTTTCCGAAAGT
>CAZALJ010000306.1:0-3188 GCA_964485715.1 uncultured archaeon | reverse complement strand
GTGCGATTAGTGGTAGTCTACTTCGCGGAGTTTATGAGCTTTTTTTTCATTCAGCACTAATCATTGTCCCAAGTCTCTAATAATTGCTTCAGAAAATTATTGACTTTTTTAGAATTAGAATCATCTGTTTTTTAACATAATATAGTAATTAGTATTACCATGAAACAACATCAACGAAGATGATTCGATTTTGTCGTCAGATTAACTCCACATCTCGGTAGAAACACGCCAAAGAATCTCTATTGCGCGAGGAATATCCTTTTCTAATAATGAACAGAAGGCGAAGCGAACTCCATTGAATCCTGTCTGTTTATTCATGAAAGGAACAACCCCCAGACCTTTTTCAAGTAGTAGTTCTGCAAGAACTTTGGCTGAGAGGTCTTGAACCAAAAAAAAGCCAAAAAACCCTGAATTACAGGCTAAAGGTTTTAAAATAGGATTTGGATCCTGTTCTTGTAGTACACGGAGAAAACACCGATATCGCTGTTCGAGCATGGATCGAAAGGCTTCACTTTCTTCCAAGATTGTTTTATGTTTTTCTTTATCAGATAAGATTCTACAAAGCGCCTCTTGAATACCTCTTGGAGCAGATGAGCAATGAATTCTTGCTGCTTTGGTGAATGCTTCACATACATTCAATCCTTTCTTTGTTAGCTTAAAATCGGTTTTTTTATCTTCTTCTGAGTGAAAACCCAAAGAAATCAATCCTAAACGTGTTCCATAAGCACAAAAACGTTTGCTAGGACCGTCAATTTTTATTGGTAGCACTTCTGAATTGAGGCCGAGTAGATAGGGAAAAGTTGAGTGAGGAATAGGTCTTTCTTGAGAAGTGAGAGATTCATCAGGATAAACATATCCTTCATAGGCGTCATCTAATAATACTATAGTTGGAGTTGACACTTGTTTAAAAATACCTTGTAGCTCCTCAATCTCTCTAACAGAAGGCATGTAACCTGTAGGATTGTTGGGAAAGTTAAGATAAATAATCAACCGAGAAGCAGAGGGTGCTACATCTGCAATTTTGCTACTAAGGTGGTTAAAAGTGAAATGACCATCTTTAGAAAAGATATCAAAGGAGTGAATCGTTGCATCAAGACCTATATCAAAACAATTGTCAACATTTCCCCATCTTGAAGAAGGGGCAAGTATTTGCGTTTTCTGATCTACAAACAGTTGTCCCGCGGTAAAAAGGGCACCTGTGAGACCCCCTGCAATTGGTACAGGATCACTAGTAAGATTATTAGCCTTATCACGAAGTGAGGGGTGATAAGAATTAATAGTATCAATTTTCCAAGCCTTTGTAAAGGCCGTAACTCCTCTCATATTTGCATAAGCGAGTGTTTCTTCGCTTGAAAGCGTTTGTATTTCCTTTAATAGTGTAGGAAAATAATGAAAACCATATTCATTTTTTGCAGTTCCAACCGTAGCGTCAAGAAAATTAGGATTTGAGGAAACTTTTTGTTTAGCCTTTAGACCCCATTCTGGAGGACCATCAGCAAGATTTAGACGGTTGCGAATACGATTACCATTTTCTGAGAGAAAGTGATTAATTTGCATGTCATATCAATCCTCATTGAAAATCTCTATTTTAGAATAGGAATATTTTAGCCACACGAAAGAAACTTATTTACATCATTAAAAAAAGATCTGGGATCAGAATGAGAAATTATCCATATTTTCGATTAGGTGATTCATTTGGAGAATAGATCTATTAGTAGACTGGGAAAAAGTGGGAAGGTCTTCGTTGCAAGAATAAAATCTGGGAATGACCTCCTCCGAGCACTAAACAATCTTGTTGAAAAACACAATATAAAAGCGGGAGTCATTCTGTCTGGAGTCGGTCTGTTAAGAAGAGCCGGGCTCCGAAATTGTAAATCATTACCAAAAGAGTATCCAATAACCGATGAAAATCGATCCTACATGGAAATTACGAACCCACTGGAGATTTTGACCATTTCAGGAAACATAAGCGAGGTGGAGGGAAAATCTTGGGTTCATGCTCATGTCACGCTTTCTTATATAGATGGAGAGGAGATCCGCGTGGTTGGGGGGCATCTCATTGAGGGATGTATCATCTTTGGGTTCGCAGAAGTGATCATCATGGAACTAAAAGACATAGATATGAGAAAGACATTTGATGAGGAAACAAAACAGATGCAGCTTTTTGTTCAATAAATACGAGAAAAACCCAAGTAATCAGCAACGGAACTTTTTTGGCATATATAATCTCTGTTTCATTTTCCAAAAATAGAAAAACTGCGTACAAACATCAGATCGTTGGTGCTCTAACTGAAGAATTACACTCCTTAAGCTACCTGACGATAGGACTACTGAATTTCCACACGGTTAGCCCTTGTGCGATTAGTGGCAGGCGTGCACAAACATCAGATCGATTTGCTCATTTGAAAATATTTTGAGTTGGTGATAGATTAGATGATTATACCTATGCATTGATCGGACTCCATGAACGTGGTTATCTTGAAAAAACCAACTATTCTAGTCAATGGAGAATTAGATAATTACTTAAAATATCGATAATCTCCAATACCTAGTCTTCTTAATATTTCTTTAAACTAATTTTGAGAATTCAAGTTTTTTCTTCTGCGTATTCATGGATGATTCGTCGCATTTCTGTCGTTGGATCAACTACAGGAAATTTTTCCCGCCCAAACTACTGACTTTTTTAATTTAAACTAATTTTATTTTGTCCCGAAAGTAAACAGAACCTTAACAGACCAATCTAAACCTTCTGCTTGCCTGTGTTTGGCAAAACTCTTACCAACTTCTTCTTTGACTTTATCAAGATTTTCAGAAGGAATTTTTTCTAAATGTGCCCGCCAACCGTGAGACCAAGCTTCTTTCCAGAATTCTTCAACATCTCTCGACACAAAGACATTTTCTTCACGGACTGTATAAACATCTCGGAATTCAGCTGTAGTCAATATTTTCAGCATTCCTTCAGGAGTATTAAATTCAGGGCCATTCGATTTTTCAGGAACCTTTTCCTGCTTTTTTTCCTCTTTACTCGGAGGTAAAAACCTTTGAACCACCTCCCAAAACCATTTGAAGGGATCCTCACCCGTAAAAGTAGAAATCCCTATCTTCCCACTGGGTTTCAGGACTCGTAATGCTTCGCTAAGCGCTTCTTTATAATGAGCAAAGTAAAATATCCCAAATCCACATAACAC
>CAZALJ010000305.1:1408-3191 GCA_964485715.1 uncultured archaeon | reverse complement strand
ATATTAATAATTTCTTAGATGATGCGTCTCTTCAGAGATGATGTTTATGAGAAAAATGAAAGTTTTCTTGAGTATAATCTTGGGAGCTCTAATGTTTTTTTCTATTTCTACAAGTGTTATCGGAAAGCATACAGCTATAGCTGATGATGATGCTGGTAGTGGTAAAGATGCCGGTAATACTTACACTGAAGCTTTGCTCTTAGAATTCACTGGTGATATTCAAAACTTCACTGGTACGTTGTCCCCATATGCAGTTCCTACTGACAAGTATGATTGGTATAAAATCTATTTAGAAGCTAATACCAATATTACAATAAAATTCGGTTCTAGTGTCTATGACTTTACTGGTATTATTATTCACTATCCGAATGGAAAAGCATCAATCGGTGCCATGCCCGTAGCCGAAAAGGAATATGCTGTAACAAGTAAAGTAGTTAATGCGACAGATTATTGGTTAATCAAAATCTATTCCACAATGCAAACAAATAACTATTGGTTTCAAATTGAATTGAGCACTCCTCCAACTACAACGGAAAGCGACAAAAAATCGGCCCCTTTCGGAGAAATCTGGTTATTAATCATTTCATCATTAATCTTGACATTGCATAGGAAAATCAGAAAGTAATAAGGTCTGAGGATCCAACTTTCTTGATTTTCTCGATTAAGTGAAACACTCTTTCTAGTTATAGTCTCTCACGGAGTTTAAAGAAATAGTGTCAGAATAGGAAGTTTTATAGGAAAAAAACCATTTGAATGAGGACAAAAAGAGTCAATGACAACCCATTAGTCTAATTGCTCGTTTAAAATCAGGATCCCTGAACCCTTTTAAACCATCTAACGTGATAAATTTTCTCCAAGAATAATCCTTCTTGATAGCAACAACGCTCCAAGCCAAGTCGAACCCATAGAAAAAACAAAAAAAAACAGGAATTAAAAGACCTATAAATATATTAACAGGAGTCATGTTTGTAATGAATGGAAGGAGAATAGACGCTGAAATACAAAGCCCAGCAATTAATGATGAGACGATGAGAAGAATCCATCCCCTATTAGTTAAATCCTCTGATTCAGCAATTTCACTTAACGTACTTCTTCTAAAAGCAATAGTTCCTAGTACTTGAGATACAAAACTCATTAGAAATTCCTATTATTTTTCTTTAGATTTATTCCATTTTTATGATGACTGGTTTTATCGATTGACTCGTTCCATTGGAACAGGAGCGCTTTTCAATGCTTTAATTATCGCTTGGTTTATTGCAGATACATTCACTCTGGGAGGATTTCTTTAAATGTTGAATGAGTTAGTAAAGGTGTTAATCCAGCCTTTTACGACACATATAAAGCTGTGATGGAGTTTCTAATCAAGTTCTTGCCAGATTTTTTCAATTTCGGAAGATCCGTGCTAATTGTCTCCCAAACAATCGAGAAACTTCATTATTTTGAAACTAATTAATCCCGTTTTCCAATGCACAACTTTATCCGTCATTTGTGCAGTGACAGAGTACTAGTTTCTCATCCAGAAAGATAGCAGACATTGCATGTTTATTATGTCTCTATGGCCGAATGGGATGAAATCAAATGGATGATCAATCTTGTTGGCCAGTTACCTCCTGGCAACTTCAAACCCATCTATTTCTGTCAAAATCGCATTTATCTTTTGAATTGATTGATACACATGTTCCTCCTTTCTAGCCCCAGTACAGACTAGCTTTCCCGATTGAAAAAGTAAGAGCACTACCTTGGGTTCCTGCATTCGATAGATTAACCCAGGAAATTGCTCGGG
>CAZALJ010000305.1:0-1308 GCA_964485715.1 uncultured archaeon | reverse complement strand
GCATTATATTTGCAGCCTTAGTCAGTTTTATTTTACGTCGTAAATCCACAGTAGCAACGACATTCTTAACTTCAGCTTTCACTAAATCAGCCAACACAGTAATTCACCATAATAGATGAAATAATAATTTCTACAGAAATATCATTCTTCGTCAATCAGATGAGAGATTTCCCCTGGTCCTTACATGATCAGGTATTTGATGCTCTTATTGATGCTCAGGATAGAGACGGATTTGAAATTCTGAGGTATCCTCCGGTAAATTTCTTTGTTCCCCACATAGTGGACAGATCAGTACTCTTTCATCCTTTTTTTGCAGTGGAACCAATACTCCTCCACAGGGGCAAAAGATAGAAGAGCCTTTTTCTAAATGCATGATTTAAACCGACTGAATTATCAATGATCTCACAAGTAGGAATCAGATATGATCCGGCCATCTTCCATCTTAATTAAACGCATCCCAGGGGTGAGCAACTCGTCGTCATGGGTCACACAGATAATGGTTTTTCCCTGTGTCCGATTGAGCCTGATTAAAAGATCCATGATTTCTTGTCCCGTCGCGGAATCGAGATCCCCTGTGGGTTCATCCGCTAGAATAATGACAGGATCGTTTGCCAGCGCACGCGCAATCCCGACTCGTTGCTTCTCTCCGCCCGAAAGTTCGTGAGGCAGATGATGTTTGCGTTTCTCTAGGTTGACGAGCTTTAGTAGCTCTAAAGCCCGCGGTTCACGATGTTTACGTTTGACCCCGCTAATGAGCATGGGCAACTCAACATTTTCAAGGGCGCTGAGAACGGGATGAAGGTTGAAGAACTGAAATACAAAGCCGAGTTGATGTCGACGAAGCCAAGATAGTTCAGGATCGCTCAGGATCGCCAAGTTGGCCTGTCGAAACCGAACCGCTCCCGTCGATGACCGCTCAAGCCCTGCCATGACATTCAATAGAGTGGACTTGCCACTTCCCGACGGCCCCATCACGACAACGAACTCTCCCTGCTGAATCGTGAGAGTGACATCAGTGAGAGCATCAATCGTATAGTTTCCAATGGTATAGCGTTGGTTCACGTTTTCTAATTCTAGTAAGATCTGTTGTGTAGTAGTAGTAGTATTCATGGTCAATCACCTCGTACAGGAACAATGGTAGCGACCCCATCTCGGATCTTGATTTTGACATGGTTTTGAATACCGCCTTGACGTAGGACGGCTTCTGGAATACGGAGGGTACCCTGCTCATCGACAAAAATCACCTCCTCGCGCTCCGAACTTGTCTCGGTGGGATCCACCGCTCGATGTAACCCCACAATCCTACCA
>CAZALJ010000304.1:0-3209 GCA_964485715.1 uncultured archaeon | reverse complement strand
GCATTTCAGCTGTTTTTCTCTGAAGACTTGAACCAGCTAGATAATTAATCGATAACTTTGCTCCTGCAATTGATCCAAATGGATCTTCAGAGTCTACCCAGAAAGAAAGTTGAGTTGTGAAAGGGTCAATAAGTTCTTCTGAATAACCATATCCATTACATACTGGTGGAGTTTCATCCATAATTGACACAGGATTCCAATCAGTAACGTTAATATTATTACTGTTATCAAAAGCGGTGATACGAAATGCAAAGGTATTTCCTGGCTCAAACCCTGAGAATGAAAATGAATAATAGTCACCTGATCCGTTCCATGCCATTGTTTCTTGATTGAGTGAGATGAAAATATATTCAAGGATAATTGAGGAATTATCGCTAGGTAAGCCACTCCCATTCGGATCTTCTTTAATTTCAGCCCATATAGTAACTGTTCCATTCTGATATTCAACTATCCCCAAGTTTTCGATTTTTGGAGGGGCATTGTCTCCAATAATTATTGTTCTGGTGCTAAATCCTAAGTTTCCAGCGTCATCGGTTGTCCAGACTGTGAGTGTTACTTGATCCTGATATTTAAAGGAATGTATGGTTTTATAGATATAAAAAGAATCATAATACATCTCAAACTGGTTCGTTGATCCCTCAAATGTGATATTTAGGCAAAAGGAATTATTTAGGTTTTCAGAGGTTCCATAGGTATCTTTAGCCCATGCAGTGACAATTATCTCACCATCATTCTCAGTAGAGTTTTCAATATTGAAGGTAAGAATGGGTGCTACTTTGTCGGTCAAAGTAAGGTTAAATACACGATCTGGTGTCGGGTCAAAGACATTATGGGCGGAATCAGCTGCAGAAACATAGTACCATATATATTGGGTTTGGAAATTGGTAATTTTCACGCGTAGTGTAAAATAGGTATCGTTGAATTTATTCATAGATTCATTTTTCCAAGTACCAAACCAATTTAATGCATAGAGAAGAAATGCAGTTGTTTGATTATTAGGCCAATCAGTGACTCCGGCATAAAAATCTATGGTGCCATTCCCCCATTCCTCGGCCCAGTAAGATATGACAGGGAGAGCATGGTCACCGATAATTAGATATGGTTGCTGTTCGCCTACTTGTTGGTTTCCTTGTTTATCTAAAGCAAGAATCTGATAAGAAACATTATCATTAAAGTTGAATGTATACTCAAAATAGAACGTAACTTCACCTATCGGGGTCATGTCAAATGGATAAAAGCTTCCATTTATTGACAGAATTATTTGGACACTGCTTAAATTAACTCCGCTTTGATAATTGTTCCAATCATCAACAAAGACTGTAAATTCAACGTATCCTTCTTCCTGAGTTGCAATTGTGTCAGTTAGACCCCAAATATGTGGTGGGCTGGTATCTACAGTGGTAATATTCCGATAAGAGAAAGATAGAGGATATTTATTGGTTCCATTTTCGTTTCCTACAGTATCGTAAACAGAGAAGATCGTATAGTTCAGAAAGTTATTAAAATATGAATATGTTCGATAAACCCAAAGATCTGACTGATTTTGGTGCATATCCATGAGAGATCCATTAAACCATAACAAAACTGGGTCTTGAATTCCGCTAATATCTGTTACATTCGCGTAAAATTCAACAGTTCCATTCCCATAATCAGTAGCATTGTAATCATGAATTTGTGGAGGGATTAAATCATCTAATATAAAATTTTGGATTGGAGTGACGATTGTATTCAAAGCTATATCTGATGCATTTATATAATAGGTAATATTAACATTAGATTCCAGAAGATTATCTAGAACGGTATCATTGTAATATGTATTCACACTAGAGAGATTTAACCTCATAATGAATGTTCCATTAATTAACGTATGTGTAGCATTCGTTGCTGTTAAAGTGAGATTAACATAAGCCAATGGAATTTGATCAAAAACATCAGCATAAAATGTTCCACTACTTATAGCTTTATCAAAGCGTACATTTTGAACCAACGGAGGAGATTGATCTAAATACAATGATAGCTGAACAGTATATTCATGGAATGAACTAGGTTCAAATGTCCGCTCCCCTGCGATCTCAAGGGACGTTAAAGTATCATTAACAGCATTCTCATATTCTACCGTAATGTTGTAAGAACCAAAAGGAATATTTGTAAAAATTGTATAACCCTCACTTGATGTATTTTGGCTCCATGTTTGTGCTGGATTATCTGATTCAGTCAAATTCACTCTGGCATTACCAACATCTATATTAGTTAAATCTTTAACATTAATTTGAACAGTGGCATTTCCGCTAATATCGTCATATAAAATCCATTTTATTGTTTTTTCCCACAGTTGCCAACCATTATTATTAAGATTTAATCCTTGTGCTGCCCCCCAAAAAGCTCTACGTTCAGGGGCTGCTGTTAAATTCCAGTCTTTACTCCCCTTATCTAATACTACAAGTGTTCTCCTATCATCATCTATTTCAGTTATTGTTTGTGCAAGTTCGATAATTTCAACACCAGCTTGTTTATCTTTGTAGTAATCATCTAAGTAGCTCATGTCTCCGCTTATATTGTAGATGGCATAATTTGTATTTATCTCTAAGCCGCTTGTTATAAAATGAGAATTATTTAGAAGAACCGTGACATTCCAATTACTCAGTATTTTACCACCAGATCCAAGTTGAAAATCATTATAGGTTCCATGTTCCAAAGTAAGGATAGGAGTAGGAGCACTATAAAGAGAATCTACTGTTCCTTCTTCTATTATTGATCCAGATATAATAATCGCATCATAGTCTTCGTAAGAATAACTGTTGTTGTCGTCGTGATATGTTACATTATAATTCAACGTTGAATTCAAGTACTTAGAGAAAGGTTGGTCAAGATCAGGATCCAAAGAGGTGGGATTTCCTACAATAAACAAAATGTTCGGAGTTTGAAAAGGTTGAATCTTAAGTACTGGTATATTTAACCCATTCTCAATAAATGGAAAACCATCCTCTCCCCTTAAGGATGAAACATAAATATATTCTGGTGTAATGTCAATAGAACTGCTTGATTCTTTCCAAAAAACAAAGGAAATCATCGAGAAACTGAATAAAAATAACATAAGGAAAGTCAAATACTTTAGTTTTACTTTTTTAGTAAAATTCTTATGTATAGATGGGGCGATAAAATCCATTACAAAATGGAACTCCCTACGTTTAGAAAATATATTTCAATAA
>CAZALJ010000303.1:0-3251 GCA_964485715.1 uncultured archaeon | reverse complement strand
ATCTTCTCAACAATCGGTTCAGATCCTCTTTGAGCGATACTATAGGGAGGTTGCATTGCTTCACGTGGAGTAAGTCGTAATGAAGGTAACGCTGATATTGCTGAGAAAAATACCACCACACTAAGAGTAATAACTGAGCCTAAAAAGTATGTTAGAGGATCTACCACTATCTCGCTGGTTTCCCAAAAATATAATTCTGTAACCAAGAAACCAAACACATATCCAAACCCTAAACTCAGAATCAGCCCAATTAATACTCCAATAATTCCTAGAATAAGACCAAAGTATATATAATGGAAAATTATTTCACGCTTCTTTGATCCAAGTGCTCCAAATAAACCTATGTAGGTTCGTTGCGAAATTACCATTTTAGAGAGCGAATTATAGATTACAATAGCAGCACAAATTAGACCAAAAAAACCAAAGACAAATCCCATCTTATCCATTGGTCCCGCATCTGCATCAAACATTTTCTTGTCAGCTGTCTCATCATATCGAATAACTTTTGTATTTGCGTCATCTCCAAAATGACGAGTAATCGCTTGTGATGCACGATCTGCAGCATTTGTTGTTCGTTCTTCAGTTTTAACAAGAATTTCATTAACAGAATTGTTAATTCCAAGGAGATCTTGGGCTTTTTTGAGTGAAGTGTAAAAAACACAAAGATTACCAAATTCAGGCATAGATGTGATTTCATTTGCAACATAATAATAATCACTATCAGAAACAACACCAGAAATTTCTAATGTTTCTTCAACAATCCCACTATACTTAATGGTTAATTCATCTTCCAAATGTACTCCTGGCCCCAGTAATCCCAATCCAAAATGTGCTTCTACTAATACATTTTCATTACTTGAAATGAAATTATCTCCTTTTTTAGCAATTAGTTTGTTAATCTCATTTTGTTTGTCTTCTGTCGAATTAATTGCAATCCAATACGCAGTATAGGTTTTATCTTCATATTCGACTTCAGAATACAAAAAAATCCGTCCTTCAACAGCTATTACTCCAGCACGTTGCATATCTTCCAAATCAGGAAGTTCTGTAACAGAAGAGGAATTAAGAAATGTGGGATATCGAATTCGTATCTCCGCATTATTGAAAATCTCGTGATTTTTCTCTAATGAAGCATTCAGGCTTTGTAATCCAGCATTTAATCCTACTAGAAATGCTACGGATAAAGCAACGGTTACTACAATCGTAATTGAACGAAATTTGTTATATCTAAACTCCCTAAGTACCTTTTTTGTCATTATTTTCATAATCAAAGCACCTTTATTTCAAACACAAGAATAGAGTAATTAGTGTACTTTTTTGCTTTCAGGCATATCCCCAGTACGAGCTTTAGCGATTCCAATACCTTCAGTTTTTTCATCAATTTTGATAATTTTACCATCTCGCAAGTGAAAAACTCGATCTGCTTTTTCTGTCAATGAAATATCATGTGAAACCACAATATAGGTCCCTCCGTATTGTTTTTGTAAGTCATGCATCAGATCCGCGATTATCTGCCCTGTACTCCAATCTAGGTTTCCAGTAGGCTCATCTGCAACAATCATACTAGGTTTTTTTACTAAAGCACGAGCAATAGCTACCCGTTGTTGTTCTCCTCCTGATAGTTGACTTGGAAATCGATCTACCTTATCAGATAATCCGACTTTTTCTAATATTGCAACAGATTCTTGCTTGATTTCCTTTCTTTGTCCCTGAAATTCAAGCGCCAACCCAACGTTTTCCCACGCCCTTAGTGCTGGTACAAGATTGAAAAACTGAAATATCCACCCAACTTTATTTCGTCGATAAGTTGAAAGCTGATTTTGATTCCATTTGGTAATATCTTCCCCATTAATCCAGATTTCTCCCGATGAGGGTTGGTCTATCCCGCCAATCATATTTAGTAGTGTAGTTTTTCCACTTCCTGATGGTCCTAAGACAACTACAAATTCATCTTTTGATATCTGAATATTTAAACCATCTAAAGCACGAATCTCCTGATCACCGAGTTGAAAAATTCGTGTAATATCTTTTACCGCTATTTCATGACTACTTACTATTGCCATTTCTGAACCCATCTTTTTTACAATTAGTTATTATTTTCAATATCCTCTTTATAAGATTAAAGGTCAAACAGAAAAGCTCTGATACCAAAGAATTTAATCTCTCTGCTAGATTCTAATTGGCCATTTTAATAAAAAGGACTCTTAACAGTATGTATATATATCAGCAATCTACTGTATATTCACTCTTAGGGAAAAAAAGGAAATGGGATAATTTATGATTTTTTCTTCTGATGTCTCCACGGGAGGATAGCAATAAATGAGAGAAGTAAAACGAGAACATTCCTACCAGGTGAAGATTTAGAGGTCATCGTTGGAATTGTTGATGTCGCTGTTGTTGTAGAAGTTCCATTTGGAAGAGGGTCATCAACAGCTGCTTTAACCAGTTCGTACACGGACTCATTTTCACGTATCTCAATATTTCTGTTCCACAGTTATGACTACATTTCCCTTTTTATGCCTTTTTTCAACATAGCTATGAGCCTCGACAATTTGTTCCAACGGATAGCGACGATCGATGGCTGCTTTGATCTTCCCTGCCTCAATCTGCTGTTTTAGGAAAATTAATTTTTCAGTCTTTTCGTTTGTTGAAGAATTAACGGAATGATAGCGTCCGTTTTTCTTGAGCGCGCTTTTACTACCTGAACTCTTGCCTACCACATCAAAAATAACGAACGAACTAAGATTTAGCTTTATTTCATTCGTTTAACAAGAAAACGGAAACCTTGAGAACCCCGTTCCTCAGAGATTAAGAGTTTATGGCCAGTTGAACGCACCCACGCAGGTATATCAGCTTTACTGCCAGGATCAGTAGTTAGAATTTCCAATACTTGGCCAATATCTAATGCCCTCAGAGATTTAACGGATTTCATAATAGGTTGCGGACAACTTAAGCCACGTGCATCCAGAGAATGGTGAATTTTGCCCGTGTATTTTTCATCCAAAGACTGTTCTTCTTCAGTTATTTTCGCTTTATCCTTTTTAGAGGGGTAAAAGAATTCATCAGCTGTAGTAGTAGGATATTCTTTCTCAATCCACAGATCCATGCCCCCTTTAAGGCTCTTAACGTCTTCAAAATCTGCATCCACCAGAATATCAACAGCAACCAGGGATAAACCTCCTCCCGGACAAATAGTTACTATTTCATTTTCTTTAAAGTGCTGTAGATCCTCTAAATTCGATTTTATTTCC
>CAZALJ010000302.1:0-3259 GCA_964485715.1 uncultured archaeon | reverse complement strand
TTATCTAAACTAGATCAATTAAAAGCCTTAATCTCCAGTAAATCAGATCACCGACGAACATGAACGGCTACTCCTCGATTAAATGCAATCATCTCTGGAGCTGCAAGGACACTTTTTCCAAAATTGAGAAAAGAGTCGTTTTCGTCAACAATGAACACTTCTTCACCGCAAAGAATTTCATGATCAACATCTAGGACAAATTTTGCCAATAAATCTTTGTTATTAACAATATAAGGAATACATTCCCTCGCTGCCACCACTCGCAAACGTGGAGCTTGAATATATTTGTGTAATCTGCGAGCAAATGTTTTTGTAGGTACAATAGTGAAATCAGACGCTCTAAATGTTCCCAATACGCCTGATTCATCTGAAAAGCGGCGAATAATTCCAGTTTTTCGAGACCGTTCAATGGTTATAACATGATTATCCAAAACACTATGTGTTCCGACTCCAAATTGATAATCCAGTATAGCATTGACGATATGAACTTCATTCAATTTATCAGCGCCTTTAGTTCCTTCAAAAATATCAAATTCTTGTAATATTTCGACATCTAAATTTAGTGAAGGATGTACTTCAACTTGTTTGAACTTTGATCTATATACCTCAAGAAATTGCGATATATAATTGATTATTTCTGGAGAAAACGACATTGGAACTCTTTCATGTTGAATTAATGGATAAACTCCTCGTAATTCATCAGGAATTACACCAAAAAGCGGTGATAATCTTATTACTTGGCGTGAGTCCGAAGAATGTAGGTTCTGAAAATCTTGTCCAATAAGTAAGGTTGGACTCCAGGAATAAAAACGATTCAAAATTCGTTCTCTGTATCGAAGTAGTAGAGGTTGAAATGAAAGAATCTGATGAGTAATAAGTAGAGATCGGGACTTAGAAATTGGTTCATATTTTTCTATAAATTGAGAGGTTGAAAAACCAAACAGGAGATTTGAAATTTTAGCTAAGGAGGGATGAGTCATCACTTGTGTTATAACAAGTTCATATAACCGGCCTTCGATGATAGCTTGTTTGATTCTACGGATTTCTTCCAAACTAACAATAAGATTGTGTTTAGCAAGTAGATAGGTTCGAGTTTCATGATCCAATTTTCTTAATTCAGTAGCAGAATAGTTTCGGCAAACTTCACACGAACAGGGGAGATATTTTAGATCCTCTAGATATTCTGTGCCAAAAGCTGTTATATACCGATTTTTTTTCGCATAAAGAATATATGCTGCCGAATCAAATATGTCTATCCCGAGAAACACTGCAATAGCAAAAAAAATTGGGTGTCCTGCTCCAAACAAGTGGATCGGGCGATTTAAAGGCAAATGCTGCTTAGCAGTTAGTATTATTCGAACAACATTCTCAAAATCATACTTTTCTAACAAGGGCACAACAGATCCAATGGGATGAAGATTGAAGTCTTTTTGGGCCATTTCCACGCAAGATTTCTTGACCAGCTTTAAGTATTCCCCTCCTTGAATTGGTCCTGCCCATAAAATTGAGTTTGTTAAGTTTCTATGTTGAATATGTTCATCTGCTCTATGAAGTGTCTCTTCCAAAGCAAATTTTGACTCCTCATATGTCCCCTCCTTTGTTGGAATATCTAAGAAAACGCCAATATCACTACCAATTTGTTCTTGAAACTTTGTGATCTCTTTGTTAGTTACCGATACCTCACCATATTGCATAAGCTGATAAGCCCCAGAATCGGTCATAACTGGACCAGAAAACCCAATAAACTTGTGTAATCCTTCATGAAGAACTCGTTCACGATTTTCGGGATCTCTATACAATAAATAAGCATTTGTGATGAATGATTCAGCTCCACATCTTACCATTTCCTCTGGAAGAATCATTTGACGATTTGGATTGATGACAGGTAGAAGAATTGGCGTAGATATCTTACCATGCCTCGTTATTAACACACCTATTCGTGCTAATCCATCTTTTTTTCTTACTGAGAACATTTAATGTTGACAGCTCCTCAAACATATTGATTCAACCCCTCTCCTAATTGAAATAAATTATCATTTGGAATTTCGATTTTTCTCTGTCACAACAGGAGAAATCCCTTCCAACGACTCTTTGAGCTTTTTATCATCTTCTTCTCCTTCAGCAACTTCTATCACATTAGCTACAGTTTTAAAAATAAAATGTAAATCTTTTACTTTGAATTCAGGTTCCTCCTCTTCAAGTCCTGATGGTAATGAAACTTCTGCCCAAATTTCGGTTCCAGAGAACCCTGTAAAAGCAGAAGATTTCTGAAGCTCTTTTTCTACTGTCACGGTATCTATTAAAGACAGATTCTCAAACTTTAATTCGATGAAGCTACCTTCAATGGCCAGATTTACTTCCAAACCGTAAGACTCAGCAAGAGTTTTTACAATTGAACGAAACATTGTAATGCTATGGATACTGGTTTCTTGAGCGTTAATTAAGCATAAATCCAGCTTCGGCCAGAGAAGAAAGATTTGATCCCTTTGAAAATGGGTTTCCATATGTTGATCCATACTTCCTATAGGTAAAACCTCCTTTCCCTTGATTATTGTTCGCTTGAGGAAGTCTGAAGCTGACCGAAGAGTTTTTGACTGTTTTTCGTGAATGATCTTCCAGTAATCGTCGATGTAAACAAATACATCAGGAAATAGCATCTCTCCCTCTTGAAATGACCTTGAAAGACCCTTAATTCGTTGAGAATAGCAAAACATCGGCATTTGCTTTTTGGATTCTCGTTTTAGAAGTAGAACATCCAAATAGCGACGATCAGTACATTTAGGCCTTAGCATATTAACTACTTTATTATTCTGACATTTTTCAATGCAGAAACGCCTTCGATCACGAACCATCTCTTCCCAAAGAGTAACACCTGATACAAGATTTAAAGTAACCATCGCTGTTTTTGGGGCTTCCTCTTCGTTCCATTTCATCGTACTAAGGGTCTCCAGATCTTACTTTACTGAAATTTCGAATAGAGACCATTCACGCCAGAGTATCAGGCCCTTCTACCCACATCTACCTGGCAACGGCAATATATCTCTTTAAACGTGCAATAAGCCTTCCTGTCGTCCATGTTGAAAATCTTGCACTGTTAAATTGGCTATGATGAGCAGATGGTTTCTTAAAGAAGTATGTCTATACTCTAGTAATCCATGTAGCTTAGTTAACCTTCGATTATAAAAGATATACTGAGGTTATTAAAATTGATAGAAGTATATTCAACTTTATTCACATGAGGTCATCAACTAGCTCGTTA
>CAZALJ010000301.1:0-3264 GCA_964485715.1 uncultured archaeon | reverse complement strand
TCCAATTTCATTACAGTACATTTTTAGTCGCTTCAGTCTATCTGTCAAATGTTCTCGGCGACTTTCATATTTCTCCCTCATCCATATGGGGAATTCTTTCAAAGGACTACCAAATTGAAGGTTGCATGCGTCAGCATATTTAGCTACCAAGCGTAACATCTTATCCCCCCCTCTCCACATTCCAATTAAGATTGGTGGATGTGGTTGAGACATTGGTGGAGGATTGTTGAGTGGTTTCTCAAGGTGGTAATGTTTTCCTTTGTATGGTGATGCCTCACCACACCACATCTGTTTGGCGATCTGTAGTGTTTCTTCCAAACGTTCAATGAGCACTTTGTCTGAGAAAACTGGAATCCCCATACCTCTTGTCTCGTCTCTTACCTGTCCCCCAGCACCAATTCCTAGATAAGCTCGGCCACCCGAGAGGACATCAAGAGTCGAAACCGTTTTCACTAACATCCCTGGGTATCGACAAACATTGTTTGTTACCATGATTCCGAGTTTTATTCGTGTTGTGACTGCTGCAAGATACGATATAGCACTATAAGCTTCGAGCAAAGGTGCTTCACGAGGACCAAATGCACCTCCCAATTGGAAAAGATGATCCATAACCCAAAGACTCACAAATCCTTCTCGTTCAGCTGTTTTCGCCATTTGCGTTAATTTTGAACCCACATTTTCTGGACTTCCTGGCCATTCAAAATGGTAGATCTGCAATCCAATCTTCATCAATACATCTCCATATTCATTCTTTTTTCGACTGTATTCACATGATCTCCGATGCTACTTTTTTGTAAAAATCGATATTTTCCTCAATGATTTGCCTGACTGGTAGGTGATAGGGGCATTTTTCCTCACATTCTTGACACTGGTCGCACTTACTCCAACTTTCCACTGAAGGTGGCATCCATCGATTAAGGAATTCCTCACGGGGCCATAAACGCCACATCCCTTTGGTAATCATTAACATTTGAACATGAACTCCTTGGGGACAAGGTTGACAATACCCACATTGTCTACAAAGTGTCTTATCTAATTGTGCTTGGATGGTCTTCATCGTTTGTTGGTCCTGTGGGGTGAGGTCCCATGATCCCTTGACGATTCCCACGATTTCTTCGATTTCTGAGATCTTTTCAATTCCTGTGACAGGTAATACGGTATCAAATTGTAATAGGTACTTAATTGCTACATTAGCATCTTTTATGCTACCACCTGCAAATGGTTTCATCGCAACGAATCCCACATCATGTTCTTGGGCTAATGACACCAAGTCATCAGCAGGTTCGTTTCTGATAAAATTAAAGGGAAATATAATTGTTTCAAAATCCCCAGAAATAATTGCTCGTTGAGCTATTTCTAGTGAATGGCTACTTATGCCAATATGGTTTATTATTCCTGATTCTAAGGCTTCTTGTGCAGCCTCCATTGCCCCATCAGGATTGAACACCTGTTCATACGCGCTGGGGGTACTAACATTGTGGAATTGCCAGATATCGATATAGTCAGTTTGTAAGTTTGTCAAACTCTTTTCTAAGTATTTATTCGCTGATTCTTTGTCTCTCCAACCAGTTTTTGTTGCTATGATTACTTCATCCCGATAATCAGTGATTGCTTTTCCTATCCGCTCCTCGCTGGTTCCATAGGCAATTGATGTATCAATATAGCTAATTCCTAAATCAAAACATCGTTGTAACACCTTTATTGCTTTTTCTTCAGGAGGACGTTGAATCGGGATACCACCGATTCCGATCCTTGAAACATTCAGGTTTGTTTTTCCTAATCTCATAGTTTTCATTCTATTATGCTCCATTCATCTATATATACTCTTTTTTGGGGATGTAATCTTCTTTTGTGAATTATTCTAGGGATAATGTATGTTAAATCTAATAGTTCTATCATTTGCTTTTATAAGCAAGAAGAACCTCGAAATCATTGAAGTATGATAGTAATTTTGCCAAATTAACTGCAATTGTAGAACTAGCATAGAAACGGAAATTAACTCTAAGTGGAATATCAGCCCAACCTAAATTAACACATTCTTTAGCTAACTCAATGAGCAACCGCTTCCATGCATCATGATATCTTGGTCGCACGGCTGAAAATCTCAATAATATTCGTTCTTCCTCGCCAATAAGAACAGATGCCCCTGGTTGAACTCTCAGAATGGCTCCTGTTGCCACTACTTGATTATTATGAAAAACTAACGCTGTATTCCCATCTTTGAGCACTTTGTTTGTGAAATAGTTAGTTGCAACTTTTTGAGTTAAAAACTGCCAGTTTGGGTCTGCTCTACATAATTCAATTAATTTTTCGAGATCTTCCTGTGCTGCAGCTCGGCAGGAGAAGGAATGTAATTCCTTTGTTATTTTCCACTTACAAATTTCTTTAATATCAAAATCATAAGAATAGTAATACAGGCGTTCTTTTTCAGAGAAACCTTTGTTTGTAAAAAATTTTATTCTTTCTTCGATGCCTTCTACATCAAGCACTAGGGGAGCAGTGATTTCTAAGGTCTGTCCTCGCTGTAGTAGGTATGTTAGGACTTCATCAAATATTTTCTCTTGTACTTCGACTGGACAAGCTGGTAGAGCCCAAGGATAGCTTATATGTGTTCGACCTATATGTGAAGTTGAATCTGTTGCTTGTACATATGCTAAAGGGGCACCATTATCCATTAGTGCATATAGGGTTGTTTTTGGATCTTTTTTCTGATCCTCATAACGAGCTCTGATATCTTCACCTGATGCAGAAAGTCCCGTTGCTTCTGAATAAATCTTTGCTTGAAGGTCTTCCAATCCTTGATCTGGTTTATAATATTGATAAACGACTTTCATAACTATTTTTCACCCATAATCCTATGTTTATTTTGATTGAAGTTCAATTACATTTGGAATGAGTTACTTAATTTCCAAGAATTTCGAGTTGTTTGATAGCATGAGCATGTCAATTGTTCTTCCTTTCTCCCTATGTCCGTTTTAAGTTGATCAATATAACTACTCTTGATAAAATCATTGTAAATGTAGATTGGGAAGTTAAAATGATGATCTTCTATTTCAGTCAGAATTTCAATAGCTTGTTCGTAATCTTGCCGAACAACTTGCTTTAATACTGGGGAGGAGATGAGATACTCAAGTTTTTTGAAATATTCCTTTACACGATGGTTCCATTCACCACGATTTCGGCGATCTAACCTATATATTATTGGGGTTTCAATCTCCCTAAGTTTAAGACCTGTTTGTGAGACGTATTGCCAAAAGACTAAAG
>CAZALJ010000300.1:2538-3279 GCA_964485715.1 uncultured archaeon | reverse complement strand
AAGCAGACATCACCTCCCGCTTTTTTGATCATTGAAGCGGTTTCTTCGCCTTCTGCTTGGCGACGAGCAGCAACGACGACTTTTGCTCCTTCTTTGGCGAATGCCAGGGCCGTGGCTCGTCCGATACCCGAACTACCTCCAGTAATCAATACAACCTTTGATCCAAAAAGATGGTCCATAGCATCCATACTCTCTTTTCGATTTTCTTTTTTTTTCCTAACAAATATCTCTGAGACATACTTAGAGAATGACTAGTATGCATCCGCTAATGACTAAGACAATGCCCATCAAATGTTCAAGACGAACAATTCCAAGGCGATAAAAGCTTATGAGATCTATGATGTTACTCACTTTTTTGTATTGGAAAGAGAACTCGTCCTTCCATTCCTCCTGCAACAGTGATTATTTCTCCTGAAATGTGGCCTGCCAGATAATCAGAGCAAAGAAAGGCAACTAAATGGCCAATATCCTCAGGTTCAGCTATTTTTTGTAAAGGAACCGTCTGAAGAGCTTTTTGTAACGATTTAGAATCACTAAGAGTTCCTACTACCATTGGGGTTCGTGTCAATCCAGGGCATACAGCATTGACACGACCATTCTTAGCCAGAGAAATAACTTCATTTTTTAATGATTTGACTAAACCGTAAACAATTCCAGCTTTAGCGGTGGCGTAATCACAATGGCCAGCTATTCCAAAAACCGCACCAGTTGATCCAATGATCACTAGACTCGCATAATTTT
>CAZALJ010000300.1:0-2528 GCA_964485715.1 uncultured archaeon | reverse complement strand
GAGGATTACGTTTGAGATTAAGGAAAAACTCCCGGCAACTAAGGAACACTGAGGTCATATTATTTGTTATTATTTGGTTCCATTGGCCAATCGACATTTCATGAACTGGTACATATTCAGGGTGCCAAATTGCTGCATTAGCTACAAGGATATCAATTCTACCGACTTCCTTTTCAGCATTGAGAAATAATTCTTGATGTGAACTCTCATCTGAAAGATCAGCACTCATTACAAAGGTTTTAATTTTGTTTAAATCTTTTGCGAGTTGCTGTGTCTTTTCCTGTTGGGTTCTATAATGCAAAGTGAGATTTGTACCCTCATCAGCGAGAACACGGGCTATTGCAGACCCAATTCCGCCAGAAGCGCCAGTAATAAGAGCGTGTAAACCTCGTAAGCCAGTATCCATAGTTATTACTCCTTACACAAGTTATTCTCGAATTCGAAGAGTAAGTACTTTCTTCAAATGAACTTGTTCTTATCAAAAAATGAAATAATAATTTATATTTAATAATTTTGTAATTTTTTTTTTTGAGATTGTTATCATAAAATCCAAAAATGTTAAACCAACTATAGATTATAATATTAAGCGAGAAAAAAATGCCATCCAAGTCGAACGATTCATTTCAGAAGAAAGAATATCACGATATTTTAATTTTTCATCCCAAACTCCTACAGATTACTGATGAGAAAACCATGCGAGTATTATACCATCATAACTATTACCCTATAACGATGGCTTTGAGAGCAGGTCCCATGACCTTCAAAGAACTAGTGAAAGCTTACAATGAGACAGCAGAAAAGCCTAAGTCAGAAAATACCATCTATCGATACCTGAAAGCTCTCAAAGAGGAAGGAATAATTACTAATGCAGGCCAGAGAGTTGTTGTTGGTAAAAGAACAAATGAAATACTTTATTCGAGAACTGCTCGGATTTTTTTTGAGGTTGATAAAGAAGAAAATCAAAAAATCGTACAAAATGAAATTAAGGTACTAAATATTCTGCTAGAATCCTTAGGTAAGACTATATCAGATAAATGTTTAGAAATCTTTCTCACTGAACTGAAAAGTGAACTGAGAAGGAGTAGGAATCAGACTGTTTCCCAGTTGACCAAAGTATCAGACAATGAAGTATTAAAGGAACTCTTTAGTCATTTTGAATGGGATCAAACCAAATCTTTTATTAATCTTGTAGCGATTGTTATGTGGTTATCCACGAATACAGATACACTAAATCGGATAAAAGAATGTTTCAAAAGCTAATTCAGAATAAAATTAAGACTGATTATAAAATAACTGTTAATTTGGGTCTCTATTGGCGTCTTAATACAATTTTCTAGCCTTAAGAAAGAGAAACGTTTGTAGGCCTCATATACTCTCCCCCTGACATTAAATCTAGTTTTAAATTCATATAAAAAAGTTGAAAATATAAAATAAAATTTTTTCCATAACTGAATCCCAAATTCTATGAAATAACAAAGGAAATATCTCTTGTAATTCCTTCTTTAATGTTATCTATATATTAAATTCATGTCTCTTCATTTACTAGTTTTGATTATAATTCAGCTACGGTTTGAATGACTTCATCACCAAGCAACTCGAGTGGGGTAATCTCATGAGAATTAGGCATGTTGAAGATGACGTGGTGAAAACCCATGTCTGCTAATTCTTGACATAAATCAATAACTTCCGTAGTAGTCATGGCATCAGGAGCAAGTTTGACTGTAGCAAGAGTCGTGCGTTCAATATCGTCATAAGATCGTCCAATCTTGGTGCAATTCTCCTTTATAATATTGAGTTTTCTTGTCAAATCCTCTTTTCGGTTATGATAACGCTCTCTCATCCATGTTGGGTATTCTTTCAAGGGAGTACCAAGATGAAAATTCACGGCATCCGCATACTTTGCTACTAACTGTGGCATTTTCTTCTCTCTTTCACATCCAATTAGAATTGGTGGGTGTGGCTGAGATAATGGTTGAGGACTATTGATAGGTTCAGAGAGCTGATAGTATTGCCCCTCATAAGGGGAAAAATCACCCTTCCACATCTGTTTGGCAATTTGTAAAGTTTCCTCAAGACGTTCTACAAGTTCACGTTTTGTTGTAGGATATGGTACACCTAGTCCTTTTGCCTCACGTTCACACCATCCTGTTCCTATTCCAAGATAAGCTCTGCTTCCTGACATCACATCTAATGTGGTGACAGTCTTAATCAGGAGTCCAGGATGTCTGTAAAAATTTCCAGTAACCATTAGCCCGACTTTGATTCGTTGTGTAACTGCTGCAAGATACGACATAGTACTATAGCCCTCAAGCATTGGAGCTTCAACAGGACCCCACACACCTCCCAGTTGAAAGAAATGATCCATGACCCATAGACTATAAAATCCTACTCTCTCAGCAATTTGTGCTATTTCAATTAATTTGCTACTGATGTTTTCAGGGCTACCAGGCCAATTAAAATGATATATTTGTAAACCAATTTTCATATAAGATCATCTGCAATTTCCAATCTTATCCTGATAACTAAAA
>CAZALJ010000299.1:0-3294 GCA_964485715.1 uncultured archaeon | reverse complement strand
AACCTAGTTGCTGTCGCTTCAAATCGCGATCAAATACCAGTTCGTAACTTCCAAGAGGGGACACTTGAAAACCCAGCACAGCTCGAAGAGGAAGCCATCAACCAATATACAACTAAAAAGAAACCCTGTTACAAATGTCCTATTTCTTGTGCTCATATCTTTAATGAAGATTTTTCATATGCAAGAGACGAACATATTGTTCCCGTCCCCGAATATGAAACTCTAGGGATGATCGGTTCTAATTGTGGTGTCGATTTTGAAACGGTCATCGAAGCTAACTATCTCGCGAATATGTATTCTCTCGATACAATTTCTTTGGGATCAACCATTGCATTTTTCATGGAATGTTCTGAGAAAGATTTGGTGCCTAAAAAATACAAATCTGATAAAATTTCCTTTGGGGATAAAGAGGGCCTAATTAATCTAATTCATAAGATCGCAAATAGACAAGATGTAGGTGATATATTAGCAGAAGGGACAAAGAAAACAGCAGAGGTGTTTGAGCAGGAGACAGAAAAGTTTGCAATCAATGTTAAAGGCTTGGAAATGGCCGCATGGGATCCTCGGGGAAAACTAGCGTTGGGATTAAGTTACGCTACTGCCGCTGTCGGTGCATCACATTTACGTGGTTGGCCAGCTACAACTAAAATTCCTAAAGATGAACCTATTACTCCTGAAATTGTCGAAAGTCTTGTTAGAGAACAAGATCTAAAAATCATTAAGGATTCTTTAATTATCTGCCACTTCACTCACTCAATAATTCCTGCTATGAACTTAGAGGATGGACAAGCCCTTTATTCTGCAGTTACTAGTTCTCAAACCGATGTGAGAGAAATTGCACAAAATGTGTGGAGTTTAACGAGGTATTTTAACATGAGGGAGTTTAAAGAATCTGCAGGTTCTTATGATCAGCTACCTTTTCGTTTATTAAATGAGCCTCTCCCATCTGGATCCGCTGAAGGTTCAAAAGCTTTTCAGTCAGAAATAGATTTCCAGAAAGGATTGCAGTTTTTATATCAAATGCGACAATGTAAGGGGAATGGTGACCTCACTTCAGAAGAAAAACAACGAATCGAAGAGCTCATCAAGTGAACATAATCAGGTACTACTCATACTTGCTAGTTTTCCTACTTTACTTACAATATGATTGAAAAGAAGTTAATGATCCATGGACGGATTTCTTCAACAAGTTTTTCTGTCTCTGCTTCATCTCTTGATTTTAATTCGGTACTAATTGAACAAAGGAACAATTTGATTGAATCAAATTCTATTCTGTCAATCGTTATGAATGTCCCTCCCATCTGGCTTATTAGAATCAGTTTTTCGTGTTTTTTCTCACTTTCATAGACTTCTTTTCGGATGGCCTCCATGATTTCTAAGAATAGCATTTCTCTTTGTTCATCAGTAAACTGCGTTGTCCATTCTGCTGCGATAAAACAATTCTCTGTTAAGAGAAAGCTCGCGGTGAGACCATGGCTTTCAGAGTAAAACGCCAGAGAATCAGATAATATCTCACTTAAAGGAGATATGTCCGCAAAAACCCTTGAAAATAATTTTACCAATCCATCAACATCGAAGATGCTTGTTTTTAATATTCGATATTCGTAACCGTATTTAATCAACACAGGACTTATTTCATTTAGAATAACATCGATTGAACCATCGAGGACGTTTTTATCAAGGATTGGGTCGTATTTATGTAGTACTAGGTATATTTTAGGCTTTTCTTTTAGATAATTGAATTTTACTAACAGGTTATTGAGGTATTGCGCTGCCTCAACAGCTCGCCGTTCTCTCTGTGTATCTAAGACAAAAACTAGTAACATTGTTCTTGATAGAAATTGCCTAGGATCATCTAGATAGAGTCCTTGGAAACTCGCTTGGCCCCCAAGATCCCATACTGCGATCCGTAATCCAAGAAAATTGAGGTGTTCTATTGATGCCCCAAGTGTCGGAAAGTTGACTGGTGTCGTCTTCTGCTTTTGCAAAGTTTTAATAAGACTAGATTTACCTACAGCACCTAAACCAGCTATACAAACGCGATGTGACGACAGGGGTATTTCAGTACTAGAAGAAAACCTGTAGATAATAGAAGCAGAAAGTGTCCATTTTTCTAACAGCTTTTGACTTATACCTAATTGATCTGCCATTTTTTGATCGAGATTTGCCAAGTCAGCTATTGTCTCTACTCTAGCTTTCCGCCTAAGTTTGGCTGCATAATATTTTCCAATTCCAATAATTGCTTTTGTAGTAAATCCTGCTATTTCGTCACGTTTATACTCACCAATTGGTTTCTCAAGATGACCGTCCATTATTAAACTTTTTATTCTATCAGGAATTTTGTTCTTTCCAATACTGGACATAAGAGGCCACCTTTTTCAAAATAGATTTAAATTCTTATTCCTCTTGCAGTTTGTTTGCTCGTTCGCTGTTAATGAATCGATAAAGATGAATTACAGTAAATTCTATCAAGGTTTTTCACTAGCATTGTACGAAAAAAATTATGATGATTCTTAAAAGCTTTCTTTCAGCTCCATTACTCACTTTTTCTTGGAAACAAATTTAACATCATTAATCTTGAATTAATTTAATTTTGGGTTTTCTAGGTTCTTTATTATAGATTGATGAAAAACTACTTATATTACTCACTGTCATATTTACCTCCCCATAAATGTATAAAACCCAAATAAGCTGACATATTGGTGAAATTTTAATGGACACAATTATTGAAGTAACAGACCTCTATAAGACATTCAAAATTCCAAGAGCTGAAGATATTGAAGTTCTAAAGGGAATTACGCTAAAAGTAAAGCCAGGAGAATTTATTGCTATTATGGGCCCTAGTGGGTCTGGTAAATCGACTCTTCTGAATATTTTATCTAGTATTGAAGATATAACTATGGGAAAAGTCCTGATTGTTGGTGAAGATCTTTCTGACGCTGATGAGACGATACTTGTGAAAACGCGAAGACATTTAACTTCAATAGTTTACCAAGATTTCAACTTATTAGCTTACTTAACTGCATTAGAAAATGTAATGTTTCCAATGATGTTAGCAGGCATGAAAGAAAAAGATGCTAGAAAGAAAGCTCTAAAACTTCTGCGAAGAGTGCACTTGGAACATCGAATCGACCATATACCTGATGACTTGAGTGGGGGAGAGCAACAACGTGTTAGTATTGCTCGTGCGTTAGCGAATGACCCACAAATCTTGCTAGCGGATGAACCAACAGGTAATTTGGATACGACGACTGGTGATTCCATTATTGAGCTATTTCGGGAAATCATTCAAGA
>CAZALJ010000298.1:0-3300 GCA_964485715.1 uncultured archaeon | reverse complement strand
ACAGGGATTGGGTTAAGGTTATTTCTGACAGCGTTACGAATTTTACTTCCCAACTGAATTGCAAGCAAAATGGTCCCACTATTAATTCCTTTGCGGCATTCTGAAGCTGTCATTGGGCAACGCGCTACTCCTATGGCTCCATTGGATAATCGTGCTATCATTCGACAAATGTCTTCGGCTCGTTTATCTGAAATAGCTTCTTTCAAGATCATTCGGTCTCCGTAGATGCTTGCAATTGCAAGAGGAGTAATTGAGATCCCTGTGACAGCAGTGGTGCTAATCGAGATCATTGGTTTGCTACGTCCACCACACATATCCCCATCTACAGTAACACGGTCTAGAAGCGATCCAACCCATAAAGGGACGACAATATTTCCTGGACCCATCTCTGTGGATACAAAACCTGTGAAGTAAGTCCCTAGGTGCTTTTCTAGCTCCTTGACGGCCTCTACCATCACATTGTCTGATGAAATGTGTAGATTTTCAACATAATGCTTATCTTCAGAAGAAACCCCACCCCCTACCATCCCAATTATGCATATCATGTCATTTGGTTTGAATTCCGTTATATCCTGAATTCGAAAGCGTTTCCCCACAGATTAGATTTCCTCAACTCGCTTTTCTGCAAGAGTAGGGTCTCCACCACCACCTGTACCAAGAATTTTCGCTCCTTCGACTAAATCTTGAGCATCATCAAGTGATAATTCTTGAAACACTCTTTTTTTCTCCTAACTCAAGAAAGTTCTAAACTTCATACCGACATGGATCATTAACACTATTTTGAAAGATCATTATTCATTTTCTATATCTATATGTGTTTGTCAATTAACATCACATAATTGATTGAAAAATGTGTTTATTGTCACAAGATAAGCTAACTTTTTCATCTAGAAAAATAACTTGTAACTGACATGAAAAAATGGTTCATTCAAGTTCCTGAACTTAACCTACACTTGAATAGGTTTGCCCCAGATCAACGACAGGACTTTATTGAGTTTGCTACATCAAACCACTGGGAAACGAAAGACTTCCACCAAATTTCACAAGAACTCGACGAATTCATCCAGTCTCGCCCCGTTGACGAGCATTCAGAGTTGTTGTATCTTCAGGCTAAATTACTTTTTTTTGCTGGTGATTTGGCAAAATTGAATGATCTTTTCACATTGACTGCAGCTATGCAAGATATCCCAGGAGTTCAGTTATTTTACGCTCTAGGGTTAGCATTTCAAGGCCACACAAAAGAAGGATTAGAAATACTTGAACATATTGATTTAGATCTCTATAAGAATGACCATATTGTAAAATTGGAGACGATGGGAGCAATCCTCTTTATCTATTCAATTAAACGTGATTATTTAACGGTTTCCGAATATTTTTTCAAAATTTACAATTACTTTGATTCTTTAAGAGAAATCCCTGATGAATTGAAGGCTCATTTACTACCTTGGGCTTATTTACGTCATGCCTATTCTATCCGTGCACAGGGAAAGATTTTCCAAGCGATAGAACTAATTGAAAAATGTTATATTGATTTGCAATATTTTCCCCACAGGTTTTTCCAAATTATGGCACTGACTCTTATGGGACATTGTCATCATAACTTGGGAAATATGAAAAGAGCCTTAGAATATTATGATCAGGCTATAGACATTGCTTTAGAGACTCAGAGTTGGATCCTTCTTTCAATATTATATAATCGGGTGGGAATGGCAATGGCTGCCCAGAAGAAACCTCGATTAGCCAAAAAATATTTTCAGAAGGCAGTAATCCAAGCTAAGCAGTCAGGTGCAAATTGGTTAGAAATTGGTCCAACAGCAAACCTTGCTCAATGGAGGTTGTCAGAAGGTAAAATAGAAGAAGCAATAAATGACTATCACCAATTTGTGAAAGTAGCCTCTGGTGCTGGAGACGAACAGGAGTTATGTTACGCCCAATTTACACTAGCTGAACTTTATCGGATGGTAGGTGATATCCCTAAGTCCAAATATTTTTTATCTGAAGGTTTTAAACTGGCATTAAAATTGGGAATATTCAGAACAATCTCTCGCCCAGAAGATGAGGCAAATTATAATTGATAATGACAACCATATAAAAAGTATCAATCCTGAACCTCTATACTATTTGAATAAAACCAAGAAATCGTATCAAAAATATCTTAATCGTTATGAAAGAATACCACTTGACTAGTTGCTGGAGTTAAATTATCTCATTCAAAAAGCGATTCGGTTTGAATGGAGTCAAAAACCTTGTCTTATGAATATTTTGAACATCAAGCTGATATTGGTATTCGAGGAAAAGGACAAACCCTAGCAGAAGCATTTGAACAAGCCGCTCTAGCAATGTTTGAGATTATGGTTGAAACAAAAGAACTTCAGTCCAGTAAACCCCAGCTGGTGGAGGTAGAAGGTAATGACCTCAACGATTTACTCATAGCTTGGTTAAGCGAATTGCTTTATCTGAAAGATGTAGAAGGAAAAATGTTTTCTCGATTTGAAATTAAGAGTATTGAAAAAAATAGGCTTGTTGCTAAAGTTTACGGGGAACCTATTGCTTCTTCTCAAAAATTAAAGCTTGAAGTTAAAGCTGCTACATGGACACAATTAGCAATAGAAAAAAATAATGAAATTTGGATTGCACAATGTTTGGTAGATGTATAAAATGCCTGATCTCTTCATAAAAGTACCTAATAGAATAAATCTTTGGACAATTGAAAAGCAGCAAAAGATGAAAGTCCCTGCTTTTATCTATGGCGATAGAAAGATTATTGATGAACTCAAAGCTGATTATAGGCGCGAATGGAGCGCTACACGCCAAATAATCAATGTAGCATCACTGCCAGGCATCCAAAAAGGAATGTTAGCAATGAGTGACGTCCACCCTGGGTATGGTTTCCCTATTGGTGGGGTAGCAGCATTTGATGTTGAGGAAGGCGTGGTGAGTATGGCTGGTGTGGGCTATGATATCAATTGCGGTGTACGAACTCTACTAACTGATTTAACCAAGACGGACCTAGATCGTAAGAAAAAAGAAATTATGGATGAACTCTTCCACACAGTTCCCGCGGGTTTGGGAAAACCTGGAAAGATTCGGTTAAGTATGGCACAAGTAGACGACCTTTTGGCAGAAGGAGCTCCTTATGTGGTTAATATGGGGTATGGCACTGAAGATGACCTGAAACATACGGAAGAAAATGGTGTTATTGAAGGAGCTATGCCAACTACAGTCAGTGATAGGGCCAAAAAAAGACAGTACAACCAAATTGGCACGTTAGGCTCAGGAAACCACTATCTTGAGCTTCAA
>CAZALJ010000297.1:0-3301 GCA_964485715.1 uncultured archaeon | reverse complement strand
CTCAATGACCTAGATCTAGAATCAGAACCTTCCCGTGTAAAAATTCATCTCAAACCGTATATTAAACTTGCTTTACATGCATTAAAATATGCAAACCCGAAGGTACCCCAGAATAAATGGATAGAGGTCATCGGCCTTCTAACTGGACATATAGAAAACAAAGACACCCCATTAGCCTGTTTAAATGTTGAAGATGCATATCCTATTGGTCACGGTACTGATGTGAATGCTCAGATTCAAGATCCCCAATCAATGGTTAGAGTGTATAATGAAATCAAATTGAAAACAAAAAACCAAATCATCCTTGGATGGTATCATAGTCACCCCTCATATGGAGCGTTTATGAGTCAAACAGATTATCAGACTCAAGTTCGTTACCAACGACTAGGTACAAACGATTCGCATATAACAGCGCCAATCGCTTTAGTCATTGATCCCACAAGGATATCTACGCGTTCTTATGGATTTAAAATCTTTCGACTTAAAGATGATTTAAAAACATGGGAAGAACCAAATTACCAAGTTCTTAATTGCCCTTTAGAGAGTCTTCCAGAAATGATGAATACCCTACTTCCGTTAGCTGAGGAAAACGGCCAAATGTTTTTAGAATATGATCATGAGAAATGACATGAGGTTGGAAACTATTTGGTTAAGCGGAATGTATATCTTTCTATCTGGGCTGTTGGATTTGTTTTTGCGTTATTAACACTAGTCACTGATCAGCCAGTAGAGACTGCCCTCACCATCTCTTATATTACTTTAACAGTAGTTTTATCAATTAAATTCCTTGAAGAATGGCGATATTTTCAGCATTACAATGCGCCTATTGCTTCTGGAATTTTTATTGGAATCCCATCTTTAATCGCCTATGGGGGATCTATTATTGCTCATATTGCGTCTTTAGGAGAAAATGATGTCCTACAATCATCTTTCTTTAACATTACAATTGAAGCTGAATTTATTGGTGAAGGGAACTTTGTTTTATTTCTAAACATATTTAGCGTTATATTGGCGTTACCACCTTTTGCATTTCTTCTTTTACTCCTCCAAAAGTATTATTCTAGTCGATATCCATCAATATTTATATTTAGAAAGAAGTTTCCAAACGAAATTGTAATTATATACAATCTCTGCATGATTTTTTTGTTAGGTTTAGTCTGGATTCAAACAGGTGTGGTAGAATTTAGTGGATTATTATTTACAATTATAAGCATAATTCTCCTAATTCAATATTATGTACTAAGAGTTGTATTAGTTCCAATTCGTCGTGTATCTGTAGGTCGTTTGACTCAACAATCATCAGAAAGATCTTCTACACTTAGTAGAACTTCTCAAACAACCTCTGTTAGTCCCCGTAGAATCGTAAGACAACCAAGAACAACTCAAAATCGCCTTTCATCAGAATCACGAACAATAAGATCACCACAAAGTTCGGTAACAGTCGTTCCAGGAGTACAAACTGGGAGAACTGTAACACGTATCGAAAAATTAAATCCAGCCATTCTTACTAAGCTTATTCCTTCTGGTCGGCACCTATCTGCCGATGATTTTCGTTGTATTTTTTGTTATGAATTTCCCACAGAACCAAACAAGAAGGTTGTGATTTGCCCCCACTGTGGTCATCCCGCACATTCGCATGAGTTGGAGAAATGGCTCAGTGTGGCGGATATCTGCTCCCGATGCAATAAATCTATTGCAACAGAAAGGATGTACCGTATCTCTGGGAAGAATTACAAGAAATTAATTAAAATGTTTCAAAATAATCGTTTAAACAATCGTTGGAGTTAAAAAAATGGCTTCCCGACATTCTATTGCGTTCTTTGTTTTTCTGATGGGGATCTCTGCTAGTATATTCTTCTTCATTCGAAATGAGGACAATAATGCTATGAATATTCTGTATTTAACACTTTATGCAACAATAACAATCTTCTATTTTCTTAGAATTCTATATTATATTGACGTAAAAGCAACCCTGAATGAAATATACTTCTTTTCATTGGCTAATATTATTCCCTTATGTGTACTGCTTACTAGTTCGTTATTTCCTCTCAACCAAGAACCATTATTAACATTTAATATCGAAGTTTTACCAGCAGACGAATTTATTCAGCTTCAAATCACAATATCATCAATTTTAGCTTTTCCTTACTTAGCAGTCTCTTCTGCTCTATTATTACGTAGTTTTACACGATATCAATTCATTAGATTTACATCGCAATCTGAGAAAGGGCCTTCAGCGGAATGGACGGCTCTAATAACATTTTTTGTGTTTGGAGTACTCTTCTTAATAGCAGGACATGTGGCTACTGATCTAATAGGGATCCTTTATGGATTATTCTTTTTATTTTCTGGAATTGGTTTTTTATTAGGAAAATAGGTTTTCACATAAAGCATTTCGCTAATATTATAAGGTATCATAGAACAGATAGATTTAGAATATCAGGAAAATGACCTTTTCCTTAAGCAGATCAGGATATTATGCAGAAATTGGTTCGATGGAAAATTCGCGAGAAAAAACCTAAAGAGGAAATAAAACAGAAGACCCCAATAGAATCTAAAAATTCACAGATTAAATCTAAAACTCCAAGTGGATCAGAAGATTCTTTTGAACTTCCTCCTCCGAAGAAAAAAATGAAATCTAAAGTACCAAAAACAACTATCCGATCTCCTTCCAGACATGGAGCACGTGAACAACCAAAAGACGATATTCAACAAACCAATATTCACCCTTCAATATTAAACCAGAGGGGGAGCCAAAGGGAGACTCCATCAATTCCTATCAAGTCACCAATGAAAGAAAAGGATCATAAAGCAGTTCAATCTAAAACTCCTCCAAAATCTCAATCCAAACAAGAAAGACCTTCTACTCTGCCAAGTAGTCTTGGAATCCTTACAGAAGGTGAACGAAAAAAAATCGCTTTAAATCGACCTGTTCCAACTCCTGAACATCTAGCTAAGGAAATTAAAACACCTCGTTCTATAGGAAGCTCTTCTACGAAAAAATCTGAATTTATTAACAAACCTCTTCCAAAAATTAGAAGTAAAAAACCTCCAAAAACTAAAACTAAGATTTCTCCTCCCACATCTAAGGGAGTTGAAAAGAAAAAGAAATATAAGGCAATAAATAAACCTATTCCTAAAATAATAAGAAGAAAAACACCTGAAAAGAAAAAAGGAAAACCACCACCGACGTTTGAAGATAAAATCCCCAAAACTCGAATAAAGACCAAAAAACCGTGAAACTACTTATAATATCTTACAACACACATACTTAACACTATCTCACGATAGGATAATTTAA
>CAZALJ010000296.1:0-3302 GCA_964485715.1 uncultured archaeon | reverse complement strand
CCAACTTGAATTTTGAATCAGCAAGGATTAAAATTTCCTTCTTTAACGATAAGCGTGAAATACGCTTTTTAACAACTTTTTTTACTTCTTCTTGATTAATTTTTGTGTTGTTTTCGACCCAGTCTATCAAAAGCGAAACAGAATGAGCAAACATCGAGATCGCACGACTTTCATCCTTCTCTTTTAAAATAATAATGGCAGCATTATGGTAAGCGGTACTTGCTCGCCGTAAACTAATCAAAGCATTCAGTAAAGTTTTCTTTTTTTGCTCAATAATAGTTTCTGTGGAAGGAAGCGTTGACAATCCTTTGTTTCCAGTAAGAAATAGCTCTGCAGCTTTTTCGAAATCTTCCATTATAAAAAGAGCATTAGCATACTGAATTTGAATAGGAATAAGATCTGAAACAGAAGCACTTGACTTAGAGAAACATTGGAGGCCGTAATTATATAAGCTAAGAGCAGTGGAAAACTTGTTCATTTTCTCCTCAATTTTACCTTTTTCAAATAAAATCAGCCCTAAAAGTCTGTTCTCTCTGATAGTGACCTCTTGTTCTTCTAATATATTTATAGCTCTGGAAAGTAGCTCATAAGATCTTTTTTCATCCCTGACTATTCGGGCTCCATCATATAACGATCTACCTGCGGATATAAAATCTCCAGCTTCAAGGAATAGATTTGTTGCATCCTCTAATAGAGTGACTCCTTTTTCCTTATTCCCAAGTGAAAAATAAGCACTCACTGCTAAGATCAATGATGTTGCTGCTTTTTGCATATTTTCCTCGGTCAGTTGTAATAAATTGCCAGCTTCTTCTCGTTGTTCAGCTGACCTTCGTATTAATCCAAGAGCGTAAGCAGGATTATCTTCTCTCTCTTTTTCAGCTTGGAACATTAGTCTACTAGCGTAAGTCGATGAATATTCAGCTGCACTCTGTTTGTCTGTTTTTGTAGCTAATTTGACTGCTTTTTCAAAACAGGTATTGGCTTCTTCATAGCGAGACTGTTCATGAAGTACAATACCCATATCAAAATTTATCGATGTGATCAATAAGGGGTCTTTGATCCACAGGGTTGCAGCTTGAATAAGTTCAACAGCTTTTTCATATTCTTGTAGATGATAAGCACATTTACCTGCAAAATATGAGGCTTCCCCTGCTTTCTCAAATAATCGAACACGAGTGTAACAATCTGTGGCTTTTTCAAAGGCCTCCCCTGCTTCTCGGTAACTGTTTCCTGTTAAAAAAATTTGTCCAACCAGGGAAAAAGCAAGTCCTGCTCCCTTGTCGTCGACGTTCTCCAATCGGTTAGCAACACGTAAAGCAGTCCATAGTTGATTTCTATCTTTGAGATTCTCCCAAGCATCTTTAGCTGTTTCAAGATCTTGGAGAGCTCTAGGAATAGCATAATCAGAATCTACCTCAAAGGAAATCGCATCTAATTTCTCTTTTTCCTTTGGCGCATGAAATGCTTCGACTATCTTTTCCCAGACTATTTGGGCGGAAAAATTTGATTTCTTTTCTTTCAGGATATCTAAATATTCAAAAATGAAGTTATTAAGATGAGAATTTAGTATTTCTCCTGTAGTCTGATCTGCCATAAATGCCAAAAAAAATGGGCGTTCTTTTCCTCGTAAAGATGTATCAATCCAAGAGTCAAAAGCAACACGTGCTCTGATCCCTTGACCTAGACTTAGTAAGGGAACAGAAAATTCAGTTCGCTGTGAATGACCATGTTGTCCAAAAACTGTCACAGATGCAAGATAAATTTGTAATGCTACAGATTCAGGATCATTTAGTGCTGTGTGTGGGAACAGAGAGATTATAGATGGGCCTGAAATGTCATCCCAGCGTACTGCAAGGATAGTGAGATCCATTCGCGAAGGTTCTATTGTATTTGGAAGATCAGACGTTTATGCCTACTCCTTCAAGCTTTCTTTTAAACGGCGGATATCGACTAACTTTTTCTCTGACGATGTTAATCGTTCAACTAGTTGAACTTTTCCCCCATGAGCGAATTCAACACTGGGGGCTAAAGGGGTGAAAGACTCAGATCCACTTATCCTCATAACTATTATTGATAGTTGTTCATCAGAGCTTAAATGCCAAGAAAGTACTTGGTGAGTCTTTTCTTTTCGTATAGACGGGTTTAAATGGATGGGATCCACTAATATTATGTTAAAATCTGAAGGGATTAGATCAATTATTGTAATATCCTTCGATATCAGATTTTCTAAAGAATAAAACCAAAGGTATTCATACTGAGATGAATCTAAAACAGGTTGTGATATTTTCTCTATTTTAACAACACCAATATCACATTCAATTTCATCTTTATAATGCCTAGTAAGGGGCTTCTCATGAAATTTATAAAAAACTGAAAAATTGTCACCTGGTGGAAGCGTACTAAACATCCATCTGTATAAGGTACTATCATGAGTAGGTATAGTGACTGGTTTGATTTTTTTATTTGCTTCTGTTTGATTAACAATTAATTCTGGAGGGATAACATCTTCTATTAAGATCTCATGAAAAACCTTTCCAGACGTATTAACGAAATTAAGGTTGGCCTGCATCTCTTGCTTTATGGAATGATATAAATTAACTACAGAAACTTTATTTTCCTTTCTCAGAATGATGGAACGTTCTACTCTTTTTCTAAGAATGTATTCAACAGAAATCTTTTCTCCTGGTTCAATCCTGTCTTTTTTCCAAGTGAATATTAATCCATCACTCGTACGCTTTTTCTCATCTAATTCAAAATCCGATATAACATTAACTACTTCAAAGTTGAAAGGAATAGTGTTAATAATTTCAATATCAACTAATTCGTCCTCAAATTCATTTGTAAGTTCTGTTGTTGCGCTATAGTCTAAATTAAGGGCATCAATACCCTCAAGGGCCTCGGATGAGATTTCCTCCTCTCTGATTTCTAATTCTATTTCAGGAATGCTTATAGGTAGTTCATCGGAGGGATGAATGCTTATCGTTGTAGCGATGGGATCAGCTGAACTGTCAATAGGTTGTATAGGACTCAATCTAAACTGTGGTTCGACGAATTGTGACTCCCCAGATGTATTCTTTACAACTGCATTTGTTTGAATATCCTGACTTATTTTTTCTCTTGTTGCTTTAGAAATGGCAGCAAGAACGGCAAACGAACCTAAACTTGAGGGTTTTTCCTTATCAAGCTGAGGAATACGGAATTCTTGTTTTTTTGGTTGAACTTCTTTATCAAGAGTAAGTAAATCAGGATCAAGGGGAATTAAATCCTCCTCCTCGTCTTCTTCAATCGGGAGAATATCAACT
>CAZALJ010000295.1:0-3303 GCA_964485715.1 uncultured archaeon | reverse complement strand
AAATTAATATTACCTGCTAAGAGAGTGATTGTACTAAATCCCGAGGAGGAAATTCGGTGGAACACGGGTGACTCAGTAGTCCAGTATTTCCAGGCCGTGGGAGCAGAAGTATATCATGTAAGAACTTTAAACGATTTAATAGAGTTTGTGTTCGAATTGAAACGTCCCTGAGAAATTCATTAGCATCGTTAAGAAAATCTCCCCTTTTTTGTATCTTTTAACTTCTTCAAACGAATAACTAGGATAATGCTTCCTAGAATAAAACCAAATACGCAAAATAAATAAACTTGAGTTGGAGGGATTATTCCATCCAATGGATTCCCAATTCCTAAGGGGAAGAGCAGATTCATTTCGCCGTATAAGGGCGCATCAAGAATAATATGAGAAAAAGTTCCTATAAAGGCGCTCAGAAGAGAGCACTTTAAAGAGAATTCTGGAACAGAAAATGGTAAATTCAATTGAAGCTGCTCAATTATTAAAGGAAATAAATATTTAAAACCTAACCAAGAACTGATTCCAGTAATTAAGCCTAATAAAATCGCTCCTGGGAATGAATGTAGAGGGCCATGAAGAGGGAGCCCCATCCCTGGGAGAATAAACCATGCGGTGATTCCCTCAATATCAGGGATCACACTACCGATGAAAAGAGCTACAGGGTCTAAAAAGAGAAGTAACGACTGAATAAGAATACTAATTCCCCAGTGAAAAGGTGTAAATGGCAATTTAATCCTCTTTCCGTTTTTTAATAATACTCTTAAGAGATAATCGTTGTTAGCTTTGTCTTTCGCTATTAATAAAGTATAATAAACATATTAGTAGGGGTTTGCAAAGTATATTAAATACGCGGATTAAATACATTTCGTGCGATTTCTTAACATATCTGGATCTAATATAAGCTTCTATTCCATAGAATCTAAAACTACAATTGACTTCCATTGGATTTAGGTGTTCACTTAGTGCCATACACACTAGCAGTCATCTCTGACATTCACGCGAACATTGTTGCATTGGACGCCGTACTGAAAGACATAGAGGAGAAATTTCCAGAAATTACAGAATATTTATGCCCAGGAGATCTTGTTGGGTATGGTCCGAATCCAATTGAAGTGTTAGATAGGGTAATAGGTGAAAAAAAACTTACTGCAATAACAAAAGGAAATCACGATCATGCTATTGGGGGTGGAGGTAGAGATATCGCTAATTTCGACCAATATATCGACAAATTCAATAGATACGCTCAACACGCAATTAAATGGCAAGCTCTAGTATTAACCCCCGAAGAAAAAACCTTTCTGTATCAATTACCAAGTTCTCGAACAGTTACACATAAAAGTTATGAGATTAGTATTGCAATTATACATGGATCACCTCAATATCCCCTTGATGAGTACATCAGACCTAATACTCCTCAACAAAAAGACTTGTTTCCTTTCATGGAATTATTTGAAATAGGGGTACTTCTATTGGGTCACACACATATTCCATTTGTTGATAAAAGTAAATCAACTGAAACTGGTTTAGAATTATTGATGTGCAACCCTGGCAGTATAGGACAACCCCGAGACAAAGATCCTCGAGCAAGTTATGCCGTTCTTGACCTAGAAGTTTTTTCAGCAGAGATAATCAGAGTCGATTATGATAACGATGAGGTATCGCGAAGAATTGTTGATACAGGATTACCTGAATTTCTGGGTGAACGTTTGCAAAAAGGAACCTAATTTAACTCAGTCTAGGTGCTCAAAAATGCCAATTCAAGTAGAAGACGATGTATGGGTGTTTAAAGTCATCATTGTTGGGGAAGCATCAGTTGGGAAGACCACTTTGGTCAATCGTTATATCGCTGGCACGTATACCTCAGAATATAAGGCTACACTCGGTGTAGACATTTTTACGAAAGAAATGACAATTAAGAAAGAAAATAAGGATTTGCTTGTGAGACTTCTTATCTGGGATGTGGCAGGCCAATCGCTTTTCAGGGCTTTCCGGAAAAAATTCTTTGTAAATGCGCGAAGCGCACTTCTAGTATTCGATCTAACGATACCCAATAGTCTAACTCAACTTCATTCATGGATAGATGATATTCATAATGTAACTGGCAAAATACCACTCATTTTAATCGGCAACAAATTAGATCTTAAAGAACTCATAGCAGTTTCACCTAAAGATGTAGACACCTTTCTAGATCAACATTCAAACATTGTAGCAAACTTCAATACATCAGCATTAACTGGAGAAAATGTTGAGGCAACTTTTATGAGCTTAATTACTCAACTCCTATAATGTTCTAATGATAATTTGGTTACAATCTTTAGAACTTGAATTGTTGTTTAACACATGACTGATTTGAGACAAATAATAGTATAGTGTATTTGATAACATCTTTTGAAGAAATTTAATAATATTCACTACTTTTATAAGGAGGAGGATGGTTAGAAGCTTTATCGTCTGATGAAAGGAAAATTGAGCGCGAGGTTAACTAATTGGAATTTAAGATAGTATTGGCGGGAGATGGGGCAGTGGGTAAGACCTCGTTGATCAATCGCTTTGTCACAGGTAGCTTTACAGGAGATTATAAAGCCACAATTGGAGTCGCGATAACTTCAAAACAGCTCTTTGTTGAAAATCATGAAGTGAACCTACAAATATGGGATATAGCTGGACAGACACTTTTCCGTCAGTTTCGTAAAAAGTTTTACACTAAAGCGAAAGGAGCATTGTTGGTATTCGACTTGACGGTACCGAAAAGCCTAGATAATCTCTATTTAACTTGGATTGAAGATATCCAAGAGATAATAGGAGAAATTCCATTCGTATTAATTGGAAATAAGGTGGATTTAAAGGAATTGCGAGCAATTTCTCCTGAAGAGATAACTAGCTTTTTAGAAGAACAACCCAATGTAGCAGCATACCTTGATGCATCTGCTCTCGCTGGAGTGAACGTTGAGAATGCTTTTCAGAAGTTAGTCTCTGAAATATTATCATTCTCTTACAAAGAGTAAATAAATTTCTTCCAATCATAAGGGACTAACTTAAGATACGTGTTTAAATTAAAAATAATTTTAAGGTAAAAATAATCGGTATGCATGTCTTTATTATTCACATATTTTTTCTGTTGATTATTGATGGCTAAATGTCAGATATGTGGTACGAAAGTACCAATATTGGCCAAAAAACTAGGAACATGTCCAGATTGCGTTAAAAAGTACCCTAGCGAGGCAATTGAACTCTCATGTTCTTCCCATAGGAAAAATCGTTCAATCTGGCACCTAACACCAGTTGTTCCTAACAATGAAGATGGACGTC
>CAZALJ010000294.1:0-3304 GCA_964485715.1 uncultured archaeon | reverse complement strand
TTTGAGAAAAATGATCATTTGTATTAAGGTGGCTTACTTCCTTTGCAAACGGCACTCTTTTACAAGATTTTATTTGTTTAATGTAATACAATATTTTGATACTTTAATGTAATCCCCAACGATATATGGTGTCAATGATGGCAAAACAGCCCATAGATATAGATTTAGAGTTATTTGAGCTTATGTTTCCAGGAAAACTAGTAGGAAAAGCGGTTATTGATGCAAATGCACGTATGATTGGGGTTATTCGCAATGTTAGAATTCAAATTCCTTCCCCAATTATCAGTTTGACTGTCAAGGGTCTCGATACCGAATTTAATGTGAAGTCAGAAGACATTCAAGCCATTGGCAACGTTGTACAACTGAATGTCATCATAAAACATTCTGAGCCTATAGAAATCAATGATATAATCAAACTGAGGAACGAAATACAAGAAGAATTAATACACTTTTTTTCATTATTAAAATGACAGAGGATCCCTAAATTCAAATTCATTATTGACATTGATAATGTAAGGAGTGTGTACTGGATTTGAAAGATATTCGGGTCATTATTCTCCTTAACCTAATCGCTGTAAACTTTAAAATTTTGCATCTATGATTTTTTAATTTAGTCGTCAATAATGAAAAGAAAAGCAGTCTCATTACCTTACAATGTAAAACATTTAATAACTACTTGAATTTCTTCTCGTAAGCCATTAGAAAACTCCATGGGAAAATTATGGTTAAAATAAGTCATCTAATATCTTGGACGAGACATTTAAGAGCTAGACGTGGCAACCAAATTTTTACTCATGCAGTAAAAATGCTTCGTCTCCATATGACGCCTTTTTCTCAATTATTACAAAGAATTTTCACGACTCTTGATGAATATGATGCTAAATTCACGTTTCCTCTAGTAGCAACCACGGCTTGGTCTCACCCCACCCGAGTCGAATGGTTGAAATCTTTTCCTCATGAAATAGCTATTCATGGATATAAACACGTTCGTTATCCATTTTTATCACCTAGACAACAGGCACTTGAATTTAGGAGAGCAATACAAATTTTTAAAGAATTGAAAATCCCCTTTAATGGTTTTAGAGCACCATATAATGCATACTCAGAGACTACAATGGAATTAGTGGAGAAATATGGATTTGAATGGGATGGAGGAATCGGATTCCGTCTTGATTATAGATATGGAAATGAATTCTTCAAGATCTCATTAGGAAATGGTAAAAATTCGTCTTACACCTGTATTCCCTTATGTGAATGGTCTGATGACCGTATGATTGACAAGTACAAACTTTCATCTGAAAAAATAGCGAATATTTTGATTTATCACTTAGAAAAAGCTCGAAAGGTTAATGGACTTGTCATGTACGATCTTCATCCGATAAGAATCGGACAAAAAAAGTATATTCATAGTCTGAGGAGGTTACTCCTTCATGCAAACAAGGTTGATGCATGGATGCCAACAGTTTCAGAGGCAGTTGGTTATTGGTCAAAATTCCAACGATGGAAAGGTAATGCGCCGGTATGCTGTCTTCTTACAGGAGACATTGATAATTTCACATTTTTCGACTATATGAGAAGAATTTAGGTTAAAGGTTTGATTATAATTGACACATTGGTTTATAGGCGTTGATGTTGTGGAAATTCAGCGTTTTAGGGCTTTTCCACCATCAAAACATCCCCGTTTTTATTCTCGGGTTTTTACTGAATATGAATTTCAATATTGTTTTAATCATTCTGATCCTTTTCCTCATTTTGCAGGAATTTTTGCAGCAAAGGAAGCGATTTTTAAAGCAACAAATAAATTGTTACCGCTGTCACTTCCCCAAATTTCAATTCTACATGATAAGAGAGGAAGGCCAGTTGTTTGGCCAGAGAAGAATAAAATATTCCCTCAAATAGGCAACAGATGGTTGAATAATAATCAAAATCTTGAGGTTCAAGTGAGTATATCTCACTCTAGTAACTTAGCATTAGCATGGGCATTAACTTTTTCAAAAACCATGCAAAATAACTTATTAGAGGGATTAGATAAGATTAAAGCTGAATTGCAGCGAGAGATTAATAATGAGTTCTTCGAGCATCGATGTACTTCGTAAACAAAATGATTTGCTTGAATTGGTTTGTAAAGAACCGACTTATAGGAACTATTGGAACGCGTACAAGAGGATTAAAAAATTAGATTTTTCTAATATTGAGATTCCCTCACAAGAGCGTATAAACATCGCGTTGTTGAGTTCATTCACAATTGATCCGTTGGCCGTTTATCTTGATATTGAATGTCGCTTAAAAGAACTTTTCCCAGAAATTTATATCGGTTCATTCAACCGATATCATGAAGAGGTTCTTAATAAAGAAAGTGGTCTTTACAAATCACAACCAGATATAATATTCTTTTTTATTAGAGTAGAATCATTATTAGAAGATATGTTTAGGGTCAATTTTCCTCAAATGGAAACAGAACATATACAAGCAGAATTGGATCGAATAATTCATGATATTGAGCAACTCTTGATACTAATAAGCCAACGGAGTGAAGCAATTATTGTTTTCTGTAATTTTATCATTCCAACCTTTTCTCCCCTTGGAATCTTGGATAATAAACAGAAAATCGGGTTTAAGCGCTTCTATCAATCATTAAATACAGGACTTGAAGAATCCTTTCTTAATAATAAGCAAGTTTTCATCTTTGACCTAAATGAAGTTGCCAGTAATTATGGAAAAGACAACTATATGAATTATCCAATGTATTATCGAGGTTCAATACTCTTTAACGAGCCATTTTTGCCACGTGTTTCTTATCAGTTGATGGGGTATATTATAGCACTAAAATCGAAAAATAGAAAATGTATTGTCCTTGATTTGGACAATACCCTTTGGGGTGGCATTATTGGAGAAGATGAGCTTGAAGGAATCAAACTCAATGTTAACTATCCTGGAAATGAATTTGTTGACTTTCAACGTTCGATTTTAAGCTTAAACAGTAAAGGTGTCATTTTAGCAATCGACAGTAAGAATAATCTTGAGGATGCTCTCGAGGTCTTTCAGAAACATCCCCACATGCTAATAAAAGAAAAATACCTCGCTGCTTATCGTATTAATTGGAATGATAAAGTACAAAATCTTATTGAATTGGCCACTGAGATTAACATTGGATTAGATAGTATTGTATTTATTGATGATAATCCTGTAGAACGAGCACGTGTACAAACATCCCTTCCTGAAGTTCTCGTCATAGAAATGCCTTCTAGTCCTGCTTTATTTCGGAAAACTTTAGAAAAATTGAATGATTTCAATACATTATCGC
>CAZALJ010000293.1:0-3306 GCA_964485715.1 uncultured archaeon | reverse complement strand
TCTCCTGAGATATAATTTAATAACAAATGAGGATTTTACTTACAAACTGACTGTGCCCGTAATTTCAAGGATTGATTATTTGAATTTTGTTTGTTTTTAAAAAATAACTATTTCGAAATTAAAGATAATTCACGACTTAGGGCTTTTTGAGTAAGATCTTGAATCTCAATATCTGACAATTCATCGGTTCGTATCCTCTGTTGAATTGTTTGGACTAATTCTTGCTCGAGAGAATGTAACTCATGAATCACATTTTTATTGGTGACTAGGTCAAATTGATCTCGTTGGTCCCAAATGTCAAAATCATTTGGGCTATCCTGAGTAGGAATTACAAATGGTTTAAAGAAACTAATGCATGGATGTGGTGATCCTGTCATCCAATGAACAGTGTTCTTCTTCGAAAGATAAGAAACTTGAGATGCTGTTGTTCGGTAAGCTCCATGCATACAAATACCTCCATAATGATCACGAAGGATCTCCATCATAGTGAGCGGACTGATTTTTCCATAGTATGTCTTTAAAAGATAATTCCCCCAACCTTCTCGTGAGTATTTGGATGGTTCCTGATAATTCTCATATGAAAAACATTTAGCAAAGTCAAAATCTTCTTTATTGTCACAGAATCCTTGATCAATGGCGTGATCTACAATCCCATCTCTAGCAATGCTATACTCAGATCTAATGGATAGAGCGTTTGAAATATTTCTGATGCCATCATTAATCTGCTGAGTAATCCACCATTTTCCAGCTGTTTCTAGAACCCATGCTTCACTGGGATCAGCAATTAGAAAAGAGTTGTGATACGTCAAGGTGGGATCGTTTTCTGAACAAGCACCTCCTTGTCCATACATTTCAATTAAGTCACAAATAAGGGAAATGGCTTGAGTTGCTGTTGAAGATCTTTCAAGAGCAAGACGAACTAAGTCCATTCCTAGTAAGGCTGGTTGTCCCTCTGGTTCCTCTGTCCACACAGCTTCATTTCCAATGACAACGTCGAATTCATTTGCTCCCATCTCTGCTCCCCACATCCAGCTAGGTTTCGAAAGTAGAACAGCATAAATTTCTTCAACTTGAGGAAGAGAAATATGTGTGCATTTTACACTGGTGTCAGCTGGAAAACTTTGTCTTGGTAAATAGATAATTGGTTGTCGTTCATCATAAGGCCGGTCACTATTCTTACCAAAAACTACTTTCCCATCATCAGTTGCTGATCCTAAGGCAACAAAGGTATCACACATGTCATCACCAATTCTGGCAATTACAGATTGTTATTAGCAGAAACTATTTTAGATTTTTCGAAAACTCGTCTCATGACTGTTTGATTATTAAGTAGGTATGATTTATGCTGTGGAAACACACCCTAGGAAAACCAGGTGACACTTATATCATTGGTAAGCATTGGGTTAAGAAGAGAATCCCCAAAACAAATCGAATAGCTAAAGCTTTGCACAAGGAAGCAGCGTGCCCAGGCGCGATTTACGATATTGGGTTTCACTACTTGCCTGATGATCCGTCTGAACGTCAACACCTTTGGATTTGTATGGAAACTGGTAAACTACTAAAAAAAGCACCTGTTCTTAAAGTAAAGGTTAAACCTAAACCCAAAAAAGTCAAACCAAAACCAGTAGTGAAGAAACCACCTCCTAAAGTTAAGAAGAAGGTTGTTCCAGTTGTTGAAAAACCACCCAAACCATTACCTGAACCTGTACCAGAACTTGTTAAACCTATTGCACCTGTAACGCCTGCTGTAAATACTCTCACTTCTGTTTCAGAGGTAAAGGGAATTGGTAAAGCTGCTTATGAAAAATTGTCTGCTGCTAATATCAAAACTATAGGGGATTTGATAAGCAAACACAGTCAAGAAATTGCAACAATGATAGGCCGAAAGAGTGACAAACAGATTAAGACTTGGCAAGAAAACGCACAAAAGATGCTGACTGATTAAACTGGAATAACAGATTCCTACGGAATGTACGCCTTTACATACTCTTTAAGCATTCTTCGAGCGGAAAAAGCGGGGGTAATACTTTTGATTGAATTTCGGACTACTTCTAACCATCCTGTTGGAATTCTTTCGCTATCTCTTTCATAAAATAAAGGTCGAATTTCTTCCTCCAGAATATTATAAATAGAATTGGCGTCATGTTGGTTTTGTTCCTCAATACTTCCAAATTCTTGGCCCCCAATTGTCCAACCGTTACTTCCATCATAACCTTCTGGCCACCATCCGTCTAGAATCGAGAAGTTGATGCCTCCATTAATAGCAGCTTTCATTCCAGAAGTACCTGAAGCTTCAAGTTGCTTACGTGGGGTATTAAGCCATATATCACAGCCTTGGACTAAATACCGTCCTACCTGCATGTCATAATCTTCAATAAAAGCAACGCGCCCACCTATTGACGAATCAACAGCTCTTTTGTAGATCTGTTGAAGCACATTTTTCCCCGGGTCATCTGCAGGATGGGCTTTTCCAGCAAAAATAATTTGAATAGGTGTGTAACGGTCTAATAGGTTTTTCTTAAGCCTTTCAAGATCATGAAAGATTAAAAATGCTCGTTTATACGTTGCAAACCTCCTAGCAAAACCGATCGTTAGGGCATGAGGATCAAGAAGAGCTCCACCAGCTAGAGTTTGAAGTGAATCCTTACTCTCTTCTGTTCTTTTAATTCGAGCTCTCTCACGTAAAAATACAAACATACGATCCCTTGCTTCCTCTCTAGCAGCCCACAATTCCCTGTTTGGTATATCATCTATCCTTTCAAATAGATCTGGATCATCTTGTCTTGCTAACCAGTTTTTACCTAGGTACTTCTTATATAAGACCTGGAATGGCCCACTTATCCATGTAGGTATATGAACACCATTGGTAACAAATTGAACTGGAGATCGGTTTGTGAACTCAGGAGTAGAAAAGAGGCCATTCCACATGGTACGACTCACCTCACAATTCAGTCGTGAAACAGCATTTTGATATCGACTTAACCTAATACCGAGTGCCGTCATGTTAAATCTGGGACCTTGCCCATCTCCCCAATCAAACGCTCCTAGAGCCAAAAACTTATCACGATTGATACCCAAACTTTCCCAATAATCTTGAAAGTATTTTGATACTAATTCAAAGGGGAATTGATCGTGACCAGCCTTAACGGGGGTGTGTGTTGTGAAGACTATCTTTTCTCGTGCAGCTTGAATTGCTTCCTCAAAGCTCTTACCATTCTCGGTCATTTCATTTCTAATAAGTTCAAGGCCTGCAAAAGCAGTATGACCTTCATTAAAGTGATACACTTCTGGATTATGACCAAGTTG
>CAZALJ010000292.1:0-3308 GCA_964485715.1 uncultured archaeon | reverse complement strand
GAAATAATAGCTCCTCATTTTGAAGCTAATTCCTCTGATTTAAAGATTGAAGGGAATTATATTGTCACTATATCCTCTGATAAGAAAATGTTGGTTGAAGATGCTATAAAAATTATGTATCAAGAACGAGGACAAGTAGCATATGCAGGTTGGGATGTGGCTCCACCAACTGACTTTGATAATGAAAAAGGACAAGGAAATCCATATGTTACATATGCATGGTGTACAAATATTACTGAAGTAGAGGTTGATGTACAAACTGGAACTGTTTATGTTAAAGATATCTGGGCTGCTCATGATGTGGGACGAGCTATCAATCCTCAGACGCTAGAAGGCCAAATAGAAGGCGGAACATTGCAAGGGATGGGTTTAGGGCGGTATGAAGAAATTGTTTTCACACCAAAAGGAGAAGTTTTATCAAACAACTTAGGGACATATCTCGTCCCAACAACAAAAGATACTCCCAAGATCCATTCAATTATTGTGGAAGAACCATGGAAAGAAGGCCCCTATGGTGCAAAGGGTATCGGAGAGCAGCCTTTGATGGGAGTGGCGCCTGCAATAACAAATGCAATCTACAATGCGATTGGTGTGAGGCTATCAGAAATTCCTGCTACACCAGAACGAGTTTGGAAGGCCATTCAGGACAAAATGAAGGAGGAGGCCAAATGAAAATAGAAATCATTATCAATGGTGTGTTGTATAAAGAAGAAACTTCTCCAAACCGACGGCTTCTAGACTTTTTGCGTGATGATTTGGGACTGAAAGGTACCAAAAAGGGATGTGACCAAGGCGAGTGTGGGGCTTGTAGTGTTATTTTCAATGGAAAGATTGTTAATTCCTGCTTGGTTTTGATGGCTCATGTCCCAGAGGGTAGTGAGGTAGAAACAATTGAATCAACGAACTCACTTGTCGTATCTCTCCAAGATTCATTTATGGAAAATGGAGCAACTCAATGTGGAGCTTGTACTCCAGGAATGATCATGGCAGCTACAGCATTACTAAAAGAAAAGCCCAATGTTAATGTTCTAGAGATTCGTGAAGGGTTAAGTGGAGTTATTTGTCGCTGTACAGGTTATCAGAAAATATTTGATGCCATAAAAGACACCCAACAAGGATTGATAAAAAGGTGAAGAGCATGCAAAAAGATTTTGTCGAGATAATGGCTGAACAAATGAGGAAGGGAGGAGTCTTCGCACTCATCACTGTCGTTGACGTAAGTGGTTCTGCCCCTCAACGAGTAGGAGCTAAAATGCTAGTTTCACCTGCTGGAAAACGTCTTTGGGGGACAATTGGTGGAGGAACTATTGAAAAATTAGCTCTTAAGGAAGTACAAGTTCAAATCAAAAAGAGAACTCCCCTTCTCAAAGAATATGAACTGAGGGAGGAAGGGGAGAAAGCTACAGGAATGCTTTGTGGAGGGAAAATGAGTCTATTTTATGATATACTAGGAACCGGCACTAAAGCTTATATTTTCGGAGCAGGCCATATCAGTCAACAGTTAGTACCAATATTAGTTTCCCTCGGTTTTTGGACAATTGTCATCGATGATAGGAAAGACTACCTTGATGAAAGTTTCAAGCATTCTGAAGTTGCTGAAACACTTACAGGCAATTTACCTCAGATCATTGACACAATAGAATTTGAGAAAGATAGTTACATCGTTATCTTAACGTATTCGCATGATTTAGATGAAGAAATTTTGAAACAGCTTTTAACAAAACAGCAACAAGAGGCTGAAACTTGGAACTATCGATATTTGGGAATGATTGGGAGTGAAAGAAAAGTCAAAGAGATATTCAGCCGCTTAGAGTCTCAAGGAATCGATCCACAGCTCTTGGAAAAAGTTCATGCCCCTATTGGGATACCGATAGGAAGTCAAACTCCCGAGGAAATCGCTATTTCCATAGCAGCTGAAATAATTAAAGTGCGGAATAAGAAGGAGTGAGACCATAACATGTATGAATTTGATATCCATTTTCCCTCGAATTTAGATGAAGCACTGGAATTGAAAGCCACTTTTGGAGCAGAATTACATCCTTTTGCCGGGGGGACTGATATCCTTGTTAGTGTACGGAATAATCGCGTGGAATGGGGAGATCGACCGTCACTACTTGATCTCAATAAAATTAAGGCTCTTCATTTTGTCAGAGAAACAAATGAAACTGTTGAAATTGGCCCCCTGTTGACCCATACCGAAATAGCAAACCATCCACTCATTCAGACTCACATTCCTGCTCTAGCAAAGGCTGTATCCTATGTTGGATCCCCTCAAATTCGGAACCGTGGAACCATTGCTGGCAATATGTGTCACGCAAGTCCCGCTGCTGACTCCTTACCTATTCTTTATTGCCGAAACGCGAAAATCGAAATTCAAACACATGATCAAACAACTCTGGTGCCAATTGAGGAATTTATTACAGGCCCAGGCATTATTTCAATAGACCCTAGTGGAATTGTAACAAAAATTATTGTTCCTAAACTCCCAAATTATATTAGTGATTATCTCACCCTTCGTCAACGTCAAGCTCTATCCTGTAACGTCGTATCAGTTGGAGTTGAAGTGTTTCAAGGTTCAGAAGAGAAAATAAAAGACATTCGAATAGCTCTCGGGGCGGTTGCTTCTACAGTGGTTCGTGGTAAGAAAACCGAAAACCTTCTTCAGGGAAATGTAATAACTGATGAGCTGATTAATGATGCTGAAAATCTCATAAAAACCGAATGTGTTCCAATTGATGATGTTAGATCTAACAAAAACTATCGTCAAGCCATGACTGGCGTTCTATTAGCGAGATTTCTATCTTCACAGATAAAATTGTAAGAGATCTCAACCATTAACTTGTATTGGTATTAATACCTCAGTTTTTTGTCTCTTTTTCACAAAGAGACAAAGATCTTTTTACAGCATAAATAGCAAATATCATCCTTTCTAGAAGCAGAAAAGTCCGTTACTCCTGATGAACAAGCTAGGTTGTTACAAGATTATATTCTCAATAGAAATAGTAAAATTGATAACAAATATAATAAGATGAGGTAATCAAATGTTACAAACGGGAGAAAGAGAGGGATACAGTCATAACAAGAGCGGAAAAGTATTTGGAAGAGAAAACAACGGGATAGAAGAAGGTATGAAGAGAAATATAATTATCTGTTATGGAAGGAGGTCTCTCTCTGAAAGGTCTTTAACTAATGGAATCAGGAATTAACCAGTAAATTCAGGGAATAAGTATCGTGGTGCCGATGTGAATGGTGAGTATAACATTCTGAAAAAAGCATTCCTGAACGCTGTTGACGCTGACAGGATAGAG
>CAZALJ010000291.1:0-3311 GCA_964485715.1 uncultured archaeon | reverse complement strand
TCTATGGAACTAAAAGTATTCGCAAACAATAAACGAGCTATAACGTGTTATGAAAAACTAGGCTTCAAAAAAATTGGATATAGAAGGAGGGCTGATTTTGTAGAAGGTGAATTCTTAGATGATTTGATGATGGATTTGTTAGTGGAAGAGTGGAAGAATACCAGAAAAACAGACGAAGTTCATAACGACGAAGTTAATTTTTAAATTGCTTCAGAAATCATTCTTTTCCTTTCTTCTAATAGTTCCTTTCTCATATCCTCAATTTTTCGGTTTAGATCGTTGAACTGTTGGTTGACACTACCTATTTTATCATCTAACCAATGTTTGGCACTGGTAGCGTCATTTAAAGCTTGACGAACGGACTCTCTCGATCTATGAATCTTATCTCGTGCTGCGATATCCGAGAAAATGTTATCCATGAACCCGTCCCAAAAAAACGATATGTCTTCAACATAAGCACTGCTCAGAGAAGATCTAATCTCTGGATATTCTTGAATTGCCCGTTGGATGTTATTGTGGGCATTGTGAACATGATTTCGTGCGTCAGACATCCTCGAGTGCTTAATTGAATCAGCAATTAATCCACCACCTAGGAGATCCCAAGTAGAAAAACCTGTTGCACTTCTAAGAGATCCTAAGGCAGAATTCAGATCTTCTATTGCATGTTCTAAATGATTTTTTGCCCGAAATATTCGTGAGCGATTTTCTGTTATCGGTCCTATATGATCTTCTAAGATTGCCATTCGTTGTTCTATTTTATCTTCAACAGGGTCAGGAACTCCTTGACAAACTTGATCAATTAGTGTTTCCAGTTCATTTTCTAAGTTATTCTTTGTATCAAGTAGATCTTGGAGTGCAGACACTTGTGTTTGAGTCTGTGTTATCACACTTTCTAATTGTTGACATTCTCTCCTTGCAGCTTCCTCTTTATTGAGCACAGTGAGATATTCTACCTTTTCTTTTTCCAATTGGCGATCTTTAGTACCTTTCATTCTAGCCATCAGTGATGTTACACTTAATTTTTCGAGTTTTTCCACATCTCGATACTCTTTCTCACGTTGTTCAGTAAAAACTTTCAATCTTCTTTGTGCGTCTGCTAAAGAATGGTTTAAATTATTAAGATATACCCTTTGTTGTCCCAGTTCATCTGGAATGCTTCTCAAACTAGTTACTTTCTCTTCTAGGCTTTGGTATCTTGCTATCGTATCAGTATCTAGCTCGATTGGTTTGCTAATTTCATCTTTTGCTTGCTTAACAATCGAATCTGTCATAATGTTGAACCCACAATTGGAGCAAAAAATATCGTCTGAATCAACTGTTTCTCCACAATTAAGGCATTTAACCATTTTAAAACCAACCATGTTTCCAGTAAATCAAGTGATTACGAGATAGTTCATTTGTGTTATCTTCATGGATTTATTATAATTTAATCAATTATTATTTGAGATCAAATCCGTGGCGATTTAGAATAGAAAATAAAGCTTCTTTTTTCCAACTTCCTTGAGAATATTTCCTACTTTGATGTTCTGACCAAGAATATCGGTCATAATCAATTGGATCTTTTCCTTTCTTCAAAGGAATCTTAGCTTGCAATTTAATGTAGTATCCCTGGGTAATGTACCCTTCGTCCATCTTTTTCATGCATTCTAATATTTCACTCTCCGAAAGGTCTTGATAAGAATCTTCAAAAGCAGTAAACTTCAGTGGATAACGCGGTCTAACATCAGTTTCGACAGATAGGTCAGGATACCCTAAACACAGCCCCACTACGGGAAATACCCTCGAAGGGATGTTGAAAACTTCAGCTATAGTGTCAGCTTGCAGGGGAGCGCCTCCTAGTAGCACAGATCCAAGTCCAACAGCTTCAGCCGCTAATATGACATTTTCAGCTGCTAATGAGGCATCCTGAATGCCTAACCAGAGAAGCATCCCGTCGTCGTAATCATAGCTATAATTCCTTTGTTTGATTATTTTCTCAAGTTTCAGAAAATCGACTAGGAAAATCATTAGGAGCTGTGTGGATGAGTAAGCTCCAATTTTTAGCTTCTTCATCTTTTCTTTATCATGTGTGTAGACAATACTATATAGTTGAGCAGCAAATGGTGCTCTAATCCCCGCTTCTAGTATTCGGTCAAGTATATCATCTGAAACAGGTTTTTCAGTAAATTTACGAATTGATCGTCGGTTATTAATTATCTCAAATAGATCATATGATGGTTCTAGATCGATGGTAGATTTACTTTGGTTTATCATTTTCCAACCTCTCATAACTGTAAAATTCTTTCAGTCCAAAAATATTCTATTATTTAAACACTCAAATAGAACTACGAATATTAAAGAATATGTCTAATCGTGTAAAGTTATTCCAATTGGTGCATGATCAGACCCCATTACATCTTTTAAAATAAATGCTGACTTCAATTGTTTTCGAAACTCATTATTGATAACAAAATAGTCAATACGCCATCCAATGTTTTTTGCTCGAACATTGTAACGGTAAGTCCACCAAGTGTAGTGCCCTGGAGACTGATCAAACTCTCTAAATGTGTCAATGAATCCATGTTCGAGCAATTCAGTGAAAAAAACTCGTTCTTTAGGAGAGAATCCAGCATTATTCTGATTTGTTTTCGGATTTTTAAGATCTATTTCTTTGTGTGCAACATTAAAATCACCACAAAGGATAATACCCTTTCCTTTTCGTTTTAATTTGTCTAAATAGTCTAAGATTGTCTGATTGAATCTCAATTTGTACTCTAGTCTCTTTAATTCTCGCTGAGCATTGGGAAAATACAAATTAATTAAATAAAACTCATCGAATTCCAATTGAAGAAATCTCCCTTCTGCATCAAATTCTTCGACCTCGAGTCGTTTTGAGATAATTAAAGGTTTATTTTTTGAATAAATCACAACTCCACTATATCCCTTTTTTTTAGCTGAGTTCCAATAGACATGATATGAAGGAATATCAAGCGAAATTTGATTTGGATGTGCTTTCATTTCTTGTAGACATAAAATACTAGGTTCATGTTTCTCAAACCATTTGAAGAAGCCCTTCTTAATACAAGCTCTTATACCATTGACGTTCCATGACAGAAGTTCCATTTACCGATAGTATCCTTTGTTTAAGTACAAATGGAGCTAATTGAATAACTAATTCTAAAAACTTCTATAAAACTCATTGAAGAATGAATGAAGATACCAATAAATAATCAGTATCATAACAGAAAATTCTATTCCCAGAATTAGCCAGGCTTGGATTGATGGAAAGCGCGCCTCGGCGATTAGAAAGGAGTGGGAGGCGATTAATCCGA
>CAZALJ010000290.1:0-3328 GCA_964485715.1 uncultured archaeon | reverse complement strand
TAAAACAACTAGACATATACTTTCATTTCGATATCAAGATATCAAAGTACCTCTAGAAACCTTGTTTCAACCATAGTTTTCTTTTATTCTGATGTTAATTAATTTAAAGCAATGAATGGAGAGTTAAGAATTGGAGATAGATTTAATTCAAATCACACCAACAACAGGTATTGTTGAAGGAATGAAAACATCTCGTCGCAAAGATCATATTAAGGACATTCCCAAGAAAATTTTCAAATGGGGGCATTGGTCCGTCTTAGAACACTCTTCTATGACTGTAAAAATCCGAGAGATAAGTAGAGTTTGCACTCACCAGTTAGTCCGCCATCGGATTGGTGTTACATTTACCCAAGAGTCTCAACGATATTTTGACCCATTAGTGGACCCTGATTGGTTTGTCATCCCGCCCAGAATTGACAAAAATGAAGAATTAAAAAAAATGTATATTGAAGCACGGAATAGGGAAGCAGAAGAATATAGAAATTATAGGGAACATGGAATACCTAAGGAAGATGCTCGATTTTGTCTTCCAAATGCCTGTAAGACTACCGTAACTTGGACATTTAATATGAGTAGTCTCATCTGGTTTCTAGAACAACGTTTGAAGAAAGATGCCCAATGGGAGATTAGAATGCTGGCCCAAAAACTTTATGATTTAGTAATGACTACAGACTGGAAAGAATTTATGCAACATTGGGAACCAGAGAGTAGACGATAGAAAAGGAATCGTCTTAGTATTTGTCATACACTCCTTTTACGAATACGAAAGCACCAATAATGAAAAATCCTATTCCGATTAAGAGTAGTAAAGTTAAATCTAATGAAATCTGATTCATTTCCAAATTAAGGATCAGAATCTTTCGATATACCTCACCAGCTGAAAAGAACGGATTTAAGTGCCATAATTGAATGTCACCGAGTAAAGTAGTTCTTGGCAGTGGAATAAAACCACCTGTTAAGAAAGAGAGTGGGATTGCAATAAGGCCTGGTAAATAGGTTGCCATTTTACCCCCAAGAAACGCAGCAATTCCTAAACTTATTCCTAGAAGGGGTAACACAGCTATAACACTTACAAGAATCACAAAAAGGGCCTGATAATCTCCTTGGAATGGAAAACCTAAAAAATAAATAGTAATGACCACACAAATCATTGTCAGTAGTGTTGAAATGATTTGGGTAACTGAAAGACCGAATAGAAAGTATGATGAGGGAAAATCACTTAATTTTAATCTATCAATCGTACCTTGTTCTTGCTCGTAACCAACAATTCCAGCAACACCAGTACTTGATGTGATTAACACAAATATCAAGAATGCTGGAATATAAATATCAAATTCCGTAAAAGCGATAGTTGAAATCGTTTCGTAATCCACGGAAAATTTGCCTGGTAAATCAAGTCCTATAACCCAATAATGATCCAGAAAGGAATTAAGCATCTCTTCCAATAGTGTAGTTGCTTCAGCAAAACGTGCGTAGGAATGGTCTCCTATTAATTCTATGGCTGCTTCTGAATAGACGTATTCAGAAGCATTTAATAAGAGCTTTCCGTCAGTTACATTAATTCGATGATTCATTCCAGCAATTAATGTTTGTGAAAAATTATTTGGAATGATAATACATAAGCTGATAAAGCGACTTTGAACTGCTTTACTTGCGTCATCTAAGTCAGTATATGGAATAACAGAAAATCTACGTTTATCATCCTCAGATAATAGAATCTTTGATTGGTTTATGTTCTTAATAAAACAGGTACCAAATCCTTCTTGAAGAGGATCTCCTAACAAACCGGTTTCCGCGATATAATAAGAAAATTGAGATCGAAGTGTAGAGTTTAGATTCGGATCCTGATTCTGGTTAATAACACCAATTTTATAATTATCTCCTGTATCCCCAATAATAACAAATGAACTTTTATCTCCATAAAGAAATGCAATTCCCACAATAAAAAGAACGGGTATTAAAAATATTATACTCATTCTCTCGACATTTCTACCTGTCTGTTTCAAGCATCTTATTGTGTAAAGAATTATCTTATACATTTTTCATCAAGCTCGTCTTTTAAAACGTAGATAACTAAAAGCGATAATTGAAAAAATCAAATAAATTATTGAAAGAAACAGACTCATGACGATATCCGGTAAGACAAGATGAAACTCAAAATCATATAGCAAAACTAGACGTAAAGCATTAACTGTATGAGTTAAAGGTAAAAGATCCCATAAAAGAAAATCTCGTAAATAGCCACTTGCAGTTGGAAAAATCCTAGGAATGAGAATTAGTTTAGGGACCTCAATGAATGCGCCACTCATGAATGCTATGAACGGTGCACCAAAACCCAGTACATTTCCTACGACATCTTCGTTTGATAGAAAAGCAGTAGAAATGTATACGAGGAATAGAGAGAATGGGAAAATCGTTAAAGAAATCAAAACCCCCAAAAAAATATTTCCTTCGGGATTGAATCCTAGTATTAAGCTACTTAGAAATAAAATAATCGTTTGGCCTATCATGACGGGGATTTGTATTAAAATTGAACCAATGATATAAGCTCCTCCTGAAGAGGGAGCTAAACGAATGCGATCAAAGGTTGTATTATTAGGCCTAAATTCCATACAAAAAAACATTGATATCAGGGATGGTTGGACAATTATACCAAATGCAATTAAACCTGGAATAGACAATTCGAACAAAGAATATTTGGGTATATTAACATCATATTCTTTATTCATTCTAAGGGAGATACTTCCGCCTGGCCCTTTGAATGCGGTTGTGAGATCTTGATATTCATGTATCACAATCGAGAGCAATGATTTTGCCATTTTAAAGTTTAAATAACTCTCATCTCCTATTACACGGATTGTATCGTTAATACTTGTTGGTAAATCAGGAGAAGTAGGAGAATATTGCTGTATCATTTCATGAAGATACAATCCAAATGTATTATGCCAGTATCTGTTCAAGATTGAAAGAGTCGTGTTAGAAAAACTGGGATTAAGGACAATTAAAATATCTAAATCTCGTTTAAACAACCTATCATTTGCATCGGATTCTTTTTCAAATTGATTTATGTCAAATATGTGCGGAGCATTGGTAATGTTACTATATGTTAAATTCGCGAGAATATCAATAAATTCGCTTCCAAATCCTTTACCAAGAACATTAAAACCGTGATACTGAGTAAAAGAAGAATTTCTCATTATTGTTTCATTTTGAAAGAGAGATTTAACATCATCAGATAATCCTGTATCTTGATTAATCACACCTAATAAAAAGGTTTGACTTTCTCCTACGGGGGATGCTGAAAATCCAATCCAGTATAATCCAATGA
>CAZALJ010000289.1:0-3356 GCA_964485715.1 uncultured archaeon | reverse complement strand
CAAATGATGAACTTCTTTGCCTAGCTTATGTTTTTCGAGTAGAGTCAACCTTCACGATTGATCCCCGTTTAAAAGAACGACCCACTGTCATCAGTATTATCTTTAAAAGGGCTCTTAAACGGGAGATCACGAGAGCCCAAGGAATTATTTTGTCATATCTTTCCCTAGTGACAGCCAAAGACTTCAAAAATGAGGACGATCTAGAACCACAAAAAATGGAAGACATTCATAACCGTCTCTCAGCTCTTATTGCAACAAATCCAGTCCGAATATATATAGTTGAAGACGATCGTATTCAGGAACACACAGGGAGCCTCGACGTACCAACGGACGCGTACGTTATTGCTGATATGCAAAAAAATATCTTCTACATAATCTTCGAATCTTTTTTGTCACCGTTACGAAAAAGGCAGGTAGTAATCCTTGTCGACGCTCTTAATGAGAAGACTTACCGAAGAAGATTCAACAAACAGATTATTGACTCTGAAGAAGAAGCTACTCGACTCTTAAACTTTTATGGGTTGAAACACAGACAACAACAATAACTAAGGGAGGATACTAAATATTGAAACTAGATAGCGCTTATGGGATAGAACTAGACACACTGACTGATCTTGTCCGTCTTGTCTCGAGTTCAAGTCCCGATCGTCCCTCTACTATTTTTAAGTGGGATTCGGAAGATAATTCCCAGGTGTATTATGGATCCTTTGCAATTTTCCCTGGATACTATGATTTTAAAGCTCTACCTGTTCTTTTTTTTGTGATTCAAGATTCCTCAATCGAAGAACAAAACCAATCTCTAGTTCGTTACGATTTACAGGCAAAAAAAAACCAGATCTCCTTTTTAAGCCATATAGAAGAGAGGGACTTGGAAAATACCCATACTGGGTTAGTCCGGTTCATCCCCATCGTAAAGCTAAAAAAACCTCCTAAGATTTTTTCTGACTTGATATATTAAGAGGTTTTTTTTGTGCTTAAAGAAGGGGATACCATACGTATACTTGAAGTAGCTCAAAGACATGCAAAATCCTGGATAATAACCCTAGCTACGGATGGTGAGCTTTCAACACATCTTGGTAGAGTGCTTCATAATGAATGTATAGATAGAGAATACGGGGATATTCTCCCCTTAACCAAAGGAAAAGTCATTCTTTCAAAACCCTCTCCCCGTGATTATTTACGTGGTTTTCGATTAAAAACCCAAATTCTTTACGAAGATGATTGTGCAGTTGCCTGTAGTCTAGCTGGAATTGCTTCTGGAATGAACGTTGGGGAAGCTGGGACTGGTTCAGGAGCTTTAACGGCATTTCTCGCCTATCATGTCCGTCCAGCCGGCCATGTGTTTTCTTTTGATATTAATGCTGCCCATATTGCTAACGCTCAAAAAAATTTGGCAATAACTGGTTTATCCGACTATATAACCTTTAAACTCCAAGATATTCGTTTGCCATTAGAAGAACGTGAATTAGATGCATTTTTCTTAGATTTCTCTGCTCCTTATGAAGCCATTGACAATATTGCTCCTGTTCTAAAAGGCAGTGGGCATCTTATTTGTTTTGTTCCCAATTGGGGTCAAGTTGAAGAAACTGTTACCCGAATTAGGAAAAACCCGAATTTTATTCATTGTGAAACTTTTGAGATAACTCGACGTAATTTCACAGTCAATCCAGATAAGCGTATAATGAGACCGGTTTTCCGTGATCTTGTTTATTCGGGGATACTTATCCACGCTATTAGAATCAATCCAGAACCACCTGTGAGATGAGAACATGATAAGAATCCCCAAAAAAGTTTATGAAAAGTTCTTACGATTTGCTTTAGAAAATGCTAACCCATTAGATTCACGAAACTGGAAAGAATGCATTGGATTAATTTTAGGGCGAATTACGGAACATGAGATACTAGTAACAGACATAGTTCCGATCGGAGCTGGAACAGCAGTTTTTGTTGATATTACAGATTATGAGAAAGTGTATTCTTTAATTCCATTTGGCCTTATAGACCAAGGAGAAGTTATCGTAGGTTGGGCACACACTCATCCAGGGCTTGGTCTATTTCTATCAGGTACAGATATCCGAACACAAAAATTATATCAACAAATGCATCCAAAAGCTTTTGCCCTAGTGTTGGACCCCACCAAGGTCTCTAAAAAATTCTCTGGATTCAACATCTATCGACTTGATGAATTTGAATCTCATCCCACAACCGTTAAGTATGATTTTGATGAACAATTTGATTTTTCAAGAACACAGGAGTCCATTACTTCTGAATTATATCATATCCCAAGGCCTCCGGTAGTTCCAATTATTATTTCAGAAACAGAAGTGTCGTGGAACAATATCAGAATAGCGATTAGTGGTAATACAGATATTCGAGTAAACCAGCTATTGCAGGCAAAAATAGAGATTAATTTACCTTTTCGTCAGTTCATTCGTGTAGAGTATCAAACAGAAACAGATAACATGATAGAGAAACCGTTTTCTCTTAATGAAAACATCTATCACGAAACAATCAATTCAGGCACTCTGGGAGTCTTTAATTTTCGTTCCATAGAGGTTGGTACAACACACGTCCGGATTACTAATCTTTTTCTATCAAATTACGAACAGAAGCTTCAAAAAATGCCAGATTTGTGTTTAAAAACTCAAATACAAGAGTAATCACAATAATAGAAATTCTTATTGTCCAATTTGGCGATATTTACGATCCCCATATATCCCTAAGACAACCCAAGCTATAAATATGAAGAGAACAATGAAGAACGCATAGATAATAATATATGGTGGGGTTGGATAACTCCCGACAAGTTCAAAAGTTATATTCTCATGATAATAGCTATTTAGTGGTGTCACATCTCCTTCATAAATATGATATTGAACTCGGAAAACAAACTTATAGATACCTAACTCTTTTGCTTCGAATTTTAGATCAGTAATAAGTTCGGATTTAGAAGAATTAGGCTTAAGAATAAGTTCAGGAATGTTTAGCTTCGGATCGTCAGGGTTATAATAAAGAGATAATGGAACAGGACGAATTAACGTATGATTTCTTGAAGAAACTATCTGATAAAAATCTATAGTAAACTGATGAATAGCAAGGTTCTCTGAATTTCCAATAATGGTTGAATAACTCGCATTAACGCGAAGGTATGTCCCGTTTAGTAGTTGAGGTAGAGAGCTTTGTTCTTTAGCAGTTTTTTTTATTGGTGCTTCCGAAATGAATTCCTCTAAAGGAACATAGTGGCCATGTTTCTTCGCTTCAATATTTACTACATCAATAACTAACCTTGAGTCCTCAGAATTATCATTTTCAGGTGATGCTCTAACCGTAACTGGGGAAACAGAGTGATCTATCGA
>CAZALJ010000288.1:0-3370 GCA_964485715.1 uncultured archaeon | reverse complement strand
ACTAACGAGATAGAAGACATTCGTGAAAAGGTCCATCATCAAGGATGAGATACTAGTGTCATCACGTATTAATGACATTCTTAATCTTGAAAAAGAATTGCAACAAGAAAAGCAATCTCATCTTCAACTAAAGGCAAACCTTTCACGAAAAATAACAGAATTAACCACTGAAGAAACATCATTATCCGAGCGATTGACTACTCTTCAAGAAAGCGTATTAATAGGAGAAAAGAAAGAAAGTACCGTAACAGTGGATATTTCTCAACTTATTAATACTCAAAACCGGCTAGAAGATGAAATAAATCAATTAAAAGAAGGAATTGCACCGTTAGAACAGCAATTAGCTCAATTAAATGCTGATCGAGGTATTATTGACTCAAAAATTGAAGTTTTATTACAGGAAAAGAAAGAACAAGAAAGAAAAGCCCTAGAATTAAAATCAAAGCACGAGAAAAACAAACGTACAAGCAATAAAGTCCAGAATGAACGGGAAAGGCTTAAGAAAATTAGAACTCGAATTGATGAACAGAAGAAAATCAAGGAAAATCTTGATACCTTTTTAAAGACACTAAACTCCATTCAACAGGTTGTTATCAATTATTCACCTCTTACAGAATCCAAAGTTTCTCTTCCATCTGATGTTACTGATGAAATTCAGAAACAGATCATCTATGCAAAAAAAAGTTTCGATGAAGCCCAAACCAGTTTTGATCCAAATAATTTAGTCCCCTTTTTAGTTGATGCGGACGAATCATACCAAAACATAGTTTCTGCATTCATCAAGATGTGTGATAACATCCCAAATTCACTGTTGGAGAGAAACTTCAGTGAACAGATTCTTAAGCTTGTTGAAAAAGGGTTGATGTTGAACACTCGCCACTTAAACGCAGTGGAGTCAATGCTGTCGAAACTAGAAAAAGGGGTCGAAATTGCGCCACTAGCCTCATTTTCAAACGAAATTAAGAAGTATTTTGTAGAAAATCTGACTTATCTACGAATTACGGGTTGGGTAGTCTTGGAACCTCCTCCTTCTTAAACTAACCAGAATTCCAAAACTAAAAATGTTTCATAGGAGTGCTTTAGTGGTATAGATGGTTTTGTTTTTTTAAATTCTTGATTATCTTTCTATTGTAGAATCTATTATCTGTTTCGCTGAGGTGACAGAAGAGGTTACGAAATCAGTACATTTTTCTCGTCTTCCAGGTATTTTGAAATCAATTTTTCCTTCAGCGTTTTTAAATTCAGCTATCAAGTCAAAACAGTTTAAAGACCCAAATTTTTCTTTAAAGTGACTTTTCCATAAATTTATTCCTCTGGCAATCGCTTTTTCACTCAATCCTTTCTCAGCGAGTATTAAACTAATTCCTCCTAATGAACCTACAACGGCTCCACACACTAATCCTTCGCCAAACCCACCACCCATTGGAAGCATTGCTTTATAAAACGGTTCACATAATGGTTCATTACCATAATGAGAAAGAACACTACAAACAGTAGTTCTAGCACAATTTGCTTTTTTTTCCCAATATTCTAATGCTTTTTTGGTGATACTTTGGTCTTCTTCCATTATTAAAACACTCCTTTTCATCTATCGTTATAGATCTCTTATTTACTTCGACTAATTACTTCAATAGCAATTACCTTTGATCGAAACTATCGCTTTTCTAGAATGTTTTATCGTTGTTTAGAACGAAATTGAGAAGATTGTTTTAAACTTCTCCTATTAGGCATAAGTAGACATTTAGTAGATCAAATGATTAAGTGAATTGAGAATTACTGGAGTAAAAAGAAGGTGCATTAGATATTAATCAAGATCATATAGAATTTCATTGATCCAAGTATTTTCTAATGCGATCAAATGCTTCTTGTATTTCCGAAACTGAGCGTGAAAACGTCACACGTAAGTATCCCTCTGCTGATTCCCCAAACGCAGAACCAGGGATCACAGAAACATTTGCATTTATTAAAATGTCTTTTGCAAAAACCTCTGAGGGCTTATCAACGTCATATTTTACAAAACCATAAAAAGCTCCTTCTATCGCTTTAAGGGACAAACCGTCTGTTTTTTGGACTTCCTCTATTAAGACATTTCTTCGCTCGGGAAATATCTTATTTATCAGCTCTCGGGCTTGAGCTCTCTCTTTCAAAGCAGTTACACCTCCCCATTGACAGAAGTTAGCTGGGCAGGTTGTACTTGCCTGTATGATCTTAAGAATGCCTTTTGCAATTTCAGGATTAGAAACTGTCCAACCAAGGCGGTAACCAGTCATACTGTATGTTTTAGCAAAGCCATTTATTACAATAATATTTTGTCGCCACTCATCGAATTCGGTCAAGATAGTACGGGCTGGGGCATCAATGAAAATATAGTCACTATAGATTTCATCACTGATAATGAATATGTTATAATCTTCTACAAGATCTTGGAGAAAACTGATCTCTTCAGAAGAGAGGACATGAGAAGAAGGATTATTAGGAGAGTTAATCACCATGGCCCTAGTTCTTTTATCAGACACATTTGATAATATTTCATCTTGGTTTAATGAAAAATCCGATGTCATTGGAACAGGAATATATTTGGCTCCAGCTAATTGGGCCATGTCGGGATAACTCACCCAATACGGTTCAGGAATGATGATTTGATCACCTCTGTTTAAAACTGCATAGAATGATGCAAATACTCCCTGTTTTCCTCCTATTGTAATCTTTATTTCATCATTAGGGTTGATTGATAATCCGAAATCTTCACTATAAAGTTGACTTATGGCTTGACGTAGTTCAGGGATCCCTGAGCTAACTGTGTATCCCGTTTTTCCCTCATTGATCGCTTTGATCGTTGTTTCAACTATTGGTTTAAGAGGTTGAAAATCTGGCTGGCCTATTGAGAGGTGGATAATGTTATGACCTTCTAACTCTCTTTGTTTAGCCATGGAGAGAAAATTCATAGTTGGTGAGCCTTTTAACCTTGTGACTTGGTGTGAAATCATGAAAATCCCTTCTTTTTTTCCTAAAACTCATGATGTCTTTAATCTATTGTTTAAAATATTTATATACTCAAAATTATTGTTTATCTGTTAAAAAGAAATACTAATATTCAAATATATTCATGAAAAATTCTATAAAGAAAAACTATACATTAATAGGAAAGAAATGACTATTATTCTAGATGATTCCAATGCAAGTAGACCCAAACTGGCTGCTTTTCGTTGAAGGCAAGAGTGTAAAATGGTCATTTGGAAACCCAGATGACGAATTTCTCACTATTGTAGTCAATTTTCTTACGGCACTTGCCCAAATTGGGGAAGAGTTGTTTGGTCAACATGGAATTGCTCAGATCAACTTTGACGTGAAGCATCGAGCAGGATTCCGA
>CAZALJ010000287.1:0-3375 GCA_964485715.1 uncultured archaeon | reverse complement strand
TTCCCGACCAAAAAAAGTTCCAAAAGCCCGGCCTATATTTAAAACTGTTTCCGAAGAAAAATGTTCAGGAAACTTACCACGGATATCATAAGTTCGAAATAAATGTTCATGGATTTTCATTTTTTCACCGTTGAATTCCTTCTTTTTTTCTTGTTTTTATGGCTCGAATTTACCTCATTTTTTTTTAATCATCGAAAAATTCGTCTAGCATCTTGGGAGGAGAATTAATAATCTGTTGTAAGGGTGGCCATGACCAAGAATATCGAATGAATGGAAAACGACGTTTTTTAATGTCATCATTATAAGTTTGGAGAAAATTCATTAAGTTGTGATCCTTCTCATGAGGATATCCTTGTCCTAAACAAAATGGAGGCAGGTTCCATTCCTTCTCAATTTCTCGTAAATGTTTATCACGTACATACTTGGCAACACAGGATGCTGCAGACACAATGGGAAATATTCGATCAGCCTTTTCTGAAACCATTACCCTTTTAATATTATTATCAGGTTGTTTAATTCGGAATCTACCAGCTTTAGATTCCATTAATTCTATATTGATAGTTAAAGATTTCTCCAATTTATTTAAGTATCCTATGAGATGTTTTATGAAATATTGAGGTTTTGAAATAGAATCTATTGTAATTTCTTCTGATGAAAGGTCAAACACAATTTTTCCAATATTCCGAATTTCTAGGAAATTTAGGTTATCGTGAGGGCGATTGTAAAGTGTCTGATCGATCTCGTTGGCTTGAATCTCTTTTACTTTTAACTCCAAAGCGAGTTCTTGTATTTTTAATGCTAGTTCTGTGCGCAACTTCTGGCCTCGTAAGCTAGAGAATAACTTAGAATCTTTCAGTCCTTTTTTGGTGAGTGTATCCACCGTTCTTTGATCTAAAGTAACCCCTACAATGAAAAGGGAACCAAAAACACTCCCTCGGCCAGCCTCATCAATACCTGAGACCTTTAAATGCAAATTTAATCGATTCCAGTCATTTCAATTGCTTTTATTGCTGCTTGTCTTGTTAAACCCTCTGCTAGGATAGTATAACGTTCTGGACGAATTTTATGCGCTTCGAGCATCGCTTCGAGCAATATATCACGGTCGAAACCCATTTCTTTCAAAGTAACTGGAGCTTCAACTTCAACAAGAACGTTACGGATTCGTTTCCAATCAGCTCCATGAAGATACATCATCAACATAGAGATCAATCCTGTTCGGTGACCATGGGCTATTGGAAATTCATCATCATGTGATAGTTTATCTAATGCATGACTAACAAGATGTTCCGAGCCACTAGCAGGACGGGAAGATCCAGCAATACACATAGCGACCCCACTACTTCCTAGTGCTTTCATTAAAACACGAATCCCTTTTTCACTGAAAAAAAATCTCCCTAACGACTTAACGCCTTCCTCCACCATGTTTGCTGTCATTTCAGAGAATGTTGCAGCATAGATATCAAAGTTTTCTCCTTTCAAACGATGTGCGAGTTTCCAATCCCTCACAGCAACCCATTTTGCAAGGATATCTCCCACTCCAGCTTGTAGAGACTCTTTAGGTGCTTGACTAATCAAGGATGTGTCTCCTACAATGGCGATCGGAGAAATCGGTGCTAGTGGGGGGAAATTTCTATTTTTCTCTTCCTTGGCAATTTGTTCTCTTAGAATGAAATTGACATAAGGACTAGAAAACCCATCGTGACTGGCATTGGTGGGTACAGCCATATATTCTGTCTGAGAAAGACTGGCTATGACTTTTACATAATCTATAACTTTTCCCCCTCCAACAGCCATAAGATTAGTTCGTGTATCACGAATAGCCGATGCCTGTGAATGAAGATACGCTAGCTCCACATTTTCAGGAAATACTGAATGTGAAAAATCTAAAATTCCTTCTATTTGGGGGATGATTACATTTGATGCAATCTTCTTTGTGTGAGTACTACCACTGAAGATCTTAATTTTTTTGATTCCTATGTCTTTGCAGACACTAGAGATTCTTTGAACAGCATTAGGCCCAAATGCTACTCTTCTAGGAACGTGTATCTCCTGCACATAAGCTATGTTTGAAACCTCCTATTTTTTATTCGATCATATCTCCAAGATTGCACTCATCGGTCATTCTTCGGGATTTTATTTATATATCAATATTCTTTTCATGCTCAACTTCATTTAGTTTTTTCGAATCAGAGGAAAAATCTTTTCTCAGTCGAATAACTTCCTTTCCTCCAAGCCTAAGGGTAGCATAACCACCAGAGATACCTAGCATAATAGATTTTGCGAGACGATCAATTATAGCTATGAGAGCAGCATCTTGTCCAGGGTAATTTGGGTAATTTGGGGAATTTATGAGCACTAATGCTAATACAAATTCATATTCCCCCACTGCTCCAGGAAGAAATGGAATAATGAATGTGATATTTCCTGCACATGATGCAGCGATCATCCAAGGAAAATCTATTAGGGTGAGAATCGGAAAGACAGTGATTGCTATCACATATATCATAATCCCCTCAATCACCCATATAGAAGCAGAAGTGATAATCCCAAGAGTTAAATGGAGTGGTTTTTCGCGAAGCCCTTTTATTCCTGTTTGAAATGCTTGATAAGCGGAATAAAGGCGTTTTTCAATAAATAAAGGAAAAAAATGAATGAATTTTTCAATTATCACGGGTTTTAACATCATCAAACTCAAAATTATCAAACCGATTACCGAACTAAGAAAAATTAAGACCACTAATTGTAGAATTATCTCTGAATTCTCAATTTGTAGCAAAGAGCTACCAACAAAGAATAAACTTCCAGTTATAACAAAGAGTAATCCTACAATACTCAAAACCTGCTCAATGACGATAGATGAAAGTGTATCGGAATATTTTATATCATTATTTCTTTTTAACGCATACATACGAACCGTTTCACCAGCACGGGCAATGGTAAACAGATTGATTGTCAATGCTGATATTACAGGTAAAGCTAGTGATTTAAAAGGGAGATTTATACCTTGGACTATGAGCAGAATTTGCCAACGATATATTCTGATTAGCATATCTACAACATACAGTAGAAATAATAGTAAAAACAATATAAAGATCCCCCTAAAATCTAGGTCAGTAAAATACTCGATTAATCTATGAAGTCCGATAAATAAAATAATACCAATTAAAACAGCAACAGTGATTACATAAATCAGAACTGAAGGAATTTTCTCACGAAAGGTCATTATATTTGTCTCACATCTCATCAATCACTGGAACTTTTATTACATGGAGACAATTGCTCATAACTACTCTAAAATATTCTATTAAACCAATACAACAGCCTTGAAATAGTTAGATATGATAAGAATATAATCTTATTGTTCAGGTTATTATA
>CAZALJ010000286.1:0-3382 GCA_964485715.1 uncultured archaeon | reverse complement strand
TATCCCCTTTTTAGACGGAGATAAACTCTTAACAGAGTTTTTAGGTCCAAAGTTTAGTAAATATCTACCGTGGATTCGATACTTTACATTGGGAATACTGGGAATCAATTTACTCCTTTCTCTTTATTTCACGGGCTGGACGCAACTCTAGAAGCTTGATTTTCATCTGTTTTGAGAATTATCAGAATCTATTGGCTTTTATAGTAGGAAATATTATTCTGAGAAGGAAAAAAACTAAGAACAATTTGTAGTTGTTAATTTTGTCGTGAAAACTATTAAAAAATTAAAATTCTCTTTAAAAGATAAAAGAATTTCTTTTTAGGCTTATTTAATACCCAGACTCCTGTTTGCTGTAAAAGTATTCAGATAAATTATATCTTTGAGAAATACCGACTTTAAATCTGATTTCAATACCGATACATAATATATAATATAATGGAGAATTAATTAATCCAGTAAAGAATATCTATTTTCAAAGAAGGAAAAATCTAGGAATGGATTTATGTGGCTATCGATCTTGTTCTACTATTGTCTGAAACTCTTGTTTCTTGGAATTTCATCATTCTGATTCTTGGTGGTTTATTGGCAGCATCCTGGCTTTTTGTACGACTTGCTGGCGTGAGTTCGGATGATATGTCCAATATTGTTGATAAATTAGCCCTTATAGGGTTTCCGGTAGGCATTATTGCTCTAGTAACAATCGGAGCAGGATTATATCTATGGTCAAATGTTTCTGATTTCATTGAAGAATATCCTACATTTGATCTGGTCACAATTGGATGTTTAGGTATCCTTGGGCTTGTATTGATTCTACGGCCAATAAAAGACTTCAGATTTGGAGCATTTATTTCTTTGGCAATTGGTATGCTGGGAGCAGGGTTACTGGTATTCCTAGGAGCCCAATCGGTACAGTTATTATCAGTAGTCTTTCTTATCCTCTTTTTGGTTATTTATTTTTTAATAAAAATGTTTGAAGACCTCTATCTCCTCATTGCGGAAGTTCTATCATCTCCCCTGATTTCTGTAAGTGTCGGAATTCTCTGTATATTACAAGGAATACTTCAAATCTTAGGTCTGTCGATTGGGGGAATAATAACGTTATTTCTACCAGGATGAAAACAGAAATTTCTTAGCTTTGAATTTCCAATCGCACAGGATTCTTTGAAATCAGCTCTGCAATTTGTTTCAGTTGATCCAATGGAAATCTAAGTAACTCAGGATCACCTCTTAATGTAATCTTCAATTCAATATCCCCTTCAGGGGGGGCAAAAATCTGGTCAATTTCGAGAATATCTAGGGGGGCGAAGAAATCTGCAAAAGTTTTACGAGTGTCAGACTTTCTTTCAATAATCTCAATAGGTTTCTTGATTTCGTCTTCAATAAAATGTTTTAACTCTTCATTTTCCAGAATGTTATTACCATTTCGTGTTAGCAGTACAATGGAACTGTTTAAACGATGTGCGCGATCTAGTGTCACATTTTGGAGTTGTTTAGGAAATCGTTGTTCAGCTTTTGCAAAAGCTTTTGAAACGTCAACATCGAGTTGAGTAAATTTCCCCTTTCGAAGTTTCTGTTTACATTTTTTACATAAAACTCCAGTCTTTGCGCAGAAGTTGCAAATAGGGGTTATAAGCACAAATTCAGCCTCTTTATTTCATTCATTTTTTTATTAATTGTCTAGCAAATCACACTCATATAAATATTCTCCATGCTTATTCTCCCTGAATAAGCAGATTTCATATAAGGAAGCTCATAAGACATTCTTCAATACTGCTGCCACTGTGTGTAATCTATTTTCAGCTTCATCGAAAACGACTGAGTGCTCACCATAAATTACTTCATCAGTAACTTCCTCTGTATGGCGAGGGAGACAATGCATAAAAATGAAATCCTTGTTTGCGTGTTGAACTAGTTGTGTACTGACTTGAAAACCCTCAAATTTTCGCAGTTTTTCTTGTGTTTCTGATTCCTGTCCCATGGAAATAAAAGTATCTGTAACTACAACATTCGCGCCTGTAACGGCCGTGATAGGATCATGAGTTAAGCTAACTTGTCTTGATGATGATACATTTTTCTCACAGTATTCTACAACTGTAGTATCTGGTTCATATCCTTGAGGAGTTGCAATATGGATGTTCATTCCCATTTTTACGGAAGCAATCATTAAGGAATGGCATACATTATTACCATCCCCAATCCAGGCAATATTCACTCCTTTTAATTTCCCTAAATGCTCTTCAATTGTCAAAATATCTGCTAATCCTTGCAAAGGATGAAACTGATCTGAGAGAGCATTGATTACTGGGATTCCTGAATATTTAGCTAGTGTTTCTACATCAGTATGAGCAAAAACCCGAGCAAGAATTCCAGAGACCATGCGTCCCAATACTTTTGCAGTATCATATATTGATTCGTTTACACCTAATTGAATGTCATCCTTTCCCAAAAACAGAGCATGTCCCCCTAGTTCGGCCATAGCTGTCTCTGTTGAAACACGAGTTCGTGTTGATCGTTTTTGAAAAATCATGCCTAATGTTTTTCCTTTCAAAGGTTGATCCTGAATAAATGTTGATCGATTTTTTTTAAATTTTAAAGCCTCGTCAAGGAAAAAGCGAATTTCCTCTGTAGAAAGATCCTTAAGTGTTAATAAAGAACGTCTTTTCATATTTATTGTCACTATTTTTCAACTCTATATAATTCATAAATGATCAGATAACTCCTCCATGAATGACTGGGATAAAAGTTAACATATCATTGGCTCTTACCTTTGTTGTCATACCGTCTAGTATGGAAATTTCTTGTTCATTAATAAAGATTAAGAGAGATCGTTTCGCATCCAAGGACTCAGAAAAGAAACTCTTCAGTTCCTTGAATTGGGGGTTTTGAGTAAGCTCCGTAACGATTTCTCGTACAGATTTCTCCGAAGAAATCTGATAAGGTAAATAATGTTGCTTTAAATCGTACTGGAGAGACCCTAGAAATTTTAAACGTATTTTCATTGTGACATCAGTTTATAGACTAGGAGGATGCGCCGACCGGGATTTTCAGTAATCCTCTAAAGAGAATTTCATTTGAACCCGAGTCACCATGGACAGTTCCAAAATTCTTTAAGGTAATTTATATTTTGATATAATAGATAAATTCCTTCATGTTTGAGGATAAGAAAAAGAAGATGAAAATGAGATAAGAACAAGAAACAAAAGGATTATGATCTGAATAAATCCATATCATACTTTCTATGCTTTTAATTTCGAAAATCATTAAGAAAATAATAAATATAGCAGAATTAATGCCTGAATAATTTTTAATTAGGGGAATAAAAGCTTTAAATAAGATGAATGAGAATTCTTAGATGTGAAGGATCAATTACTGACTTATCATA
>CAZALJ010000285.1:0-3383 GCA_964485715.1 uncultured archaeon | reverse complement strand
CATCATGTTATTCATGAAATATTTTCGATGTTGTGTTTTTAGTCTTATTCTTTTATTGACAATTTCACCGATAAGCGTAATGAAAGGTGAGCCTGAAGCTGTTAATGATTATTATTTTTCTGTTCCCGAGGAAATAGTGGAAGTGAGTATTAACCTAGATGGATCTGCTGACATTGAGTATTGGATTACGTTTAAGGTTGAAGATGGAGGTGATCCCATTGATATTGTGGACATTGGCTTTCCCAACAAGCATTATAAACTTGATAGTGTCGCAGCGGATGTTGATGGGACACCAGTGACAGATATTAAGAAATCATCAGTAATTAACATTGGTGTCGAGATTCATTTACACGAATCAACGATTATTGACACAGGAGTATTGCATGTTAAGGGAAACCAACCGTACATGATATTTGAAGATACTGAGGAGAAAGATATGGCATCTGTGGAATTTGGAAATACCTGGTGGGGTTCCAAATATACTACGGGTACTACAAACTTAACAACTCGAATTATTTTTCCCATAACTGTAGATGAATCAATATATACTAAGTATCACCGTTTCGAACCAGATCGGCAATTTTTTTTACCAAATGGACGTAAGGTATTCGAATGGCATGAACCAAACGCGCTGCCTGACCGACAGTATCAATATGGAGTATCTTTTCCTAAGGAAGGGGTGAAATGGTATACGGGGATACCTCTCAACACAGAGGAAGTTCTGATAATTGTGGGAGTTGTTACACTAAGTGTACTTAGTGTTGTTATCGCTGCTATAATTTTTATAAGGAAACGACGTCGTTTGGTGGATTACATTCCACCTTTTGTCTCAGTTCCTACTGCAGGTCCTAGAACTGACCTTCGTAGAGAAGAAGTAGCCATTGTTTTAGAGAAGCCAGTTAATGTTACGATCTCAATGATTATTCTCACGCTAATCCAGAAAGAACTGCTACAACAGCTTTCACCTGGCAGTCCCCTCCTTGAACCCGTCAAGGGTGCTTCTAAAAAACATCTTCGTAAATATGAGCGAATCGTTCTGAAATCCATTCGTGCTGATTTCAGTATCGATGAGGATGATATGGTAAAAGCTGTATCTAGCCTGGTTAAATCTACTCAACGACGTATACGCGGCTATTCCTATGAAAAAACTGTGGAGTATTATGAAAAATTAATTAGAGATTCCATAGACACAATCAAATCAGAAACTAATCCACAGAATGTTCCTGCAGAAGCCTGGTTTTGGGCAATCTTAGATGAGGAATTTTTACCTGATTTAGAATTGCAAATAACAGAGCGTGAGGAATATTATGATTACTATCCATGGTATTACCATTATGGCTACCATCGTTGGCATTGGATACCTCGGAGCCGATCTTTCACTCACCGCGTGACGAGAATTAGTCATCCAATTCCTCGGAGTAGTGGGGGTTCAAGAGGAGGTGGAGGATGTGCTTGTGCCTGTGCTGGTTGCGCCTGTGCTTGTGCTGGAGGTGGACGTTAAATGAAACGTACAGAAAATACTGAACTAGTACATTTAAGAGAAGGAGAGGATGGAGATATCCGCTTACATCTCCGTCGTCAAGGTGATAGTGGTCTCTTAATTATTAACGCTTCGAGGATATTGAACCTTAACCCTACTGCAACATTTTTCGTAGAAAGAATCTTGAAAGGAAAGGCGGATCCTGAGATTATTAAGGAGCTTAGAAGTCTTTATCGCGTCAGTGAACAGCAAGCAAATACTGATCTTCAATCTTTGAAAGAGATGATTCACACATTATCAACAACGGATGATATTTGTCCAATTCATTCCTTACAGATGGAGGAATCGAATTTAACAGAGCTACCTCTAACTGCTCCTTTACGAATGGATCTAGCTATTACCTATCGATGTAATAACAAATGTAATCACTGTTATAATCAACCAGACTCACCTAATGCGACTGAATTGGATACAAACACTTGGAAGTCCATTCTAGAGCGGCTTTGGGAGATATCTATACCCCACGTGACTTTCACGGGAGGTGAGCCCACGTTACGCTCCGATCTGTCTGATTTAATTGACCACGCAGAGAATATCGGAATAGTTACTGGACTTATTACAAATGGTCGAAATCTAAAGGATACTAACTATGTAGATGGATTGGTAAATAATGGGCTAGATCATATTCAGATTACATTTGAAAGCGTAGATGAAAGGATTCACAATCAAATGGTGGGAAATGACCAAGCGTGGATAGAAACAGTCGAAGGAATAAAAAATGCTATAGATACCCCCCTCTATACTCTAACGAACACCACATTAACTCGCTTGAATGCCCCAAAGATAGAAGAAACTATTGAGTTCCTTAATAGCCTTGATGTGGAACAATTCGCTTGTAACTCCATTATACATGCAGGAAAAGGGAGAAAAGTATCACAGATTGCTTTAACAGAGAGCGAGCTGATCCCTATTCTTGAAACGATTCAAGATGCAGCGGATGAATATGGTATGCAGTTCATTTGGTATACCCCTACTCGTTACTGCGAGCTTGATCCGAACAATTTAGGGCTGGGTGTGAAGAGATGTTCTGCTTCGCATTTAGCAATGGCCATTGAACCCAATGGAACTGTTATCCCGTGTCAGAGTTACTACAAAGGATTGGGTCATATTCTCAACGATAGTTGGGGGAGTATTTGGAACAATTCTCTATCGCAGGAACTTCGAACTCATGCAAACGTCCCTGATGAGTGTAAAAATTGTGAACAACTTGATCTGTGTGGTGGTGGCTGTCCTTTGAGTTTTTATCGTGAGGAATATTTATGTCCCGAGAGCCAAGCCAACGACTGACCCCTAAAGATCAAGTTTTTTCAGAAGAAGATGCTAGTTATTTCAACGAACTCTATCAAGATCAAATGGAGTGGACAGTTTCAACTAGAAAACGCTTATACCGTCAAATGAATTTATTTCATGCTAAAAGGATCCTCGAAGTAGGTTCAGGAACAGGAGCAATTCTGAGGGAAATTCAGGTAATAAATCCAAAAGCTCAACTAGTGGGCATTGATCAAAATCTGGCAACATTAAAACATTCTCGAAAAGGGGAAATTAGAACCCAAGTTATCCTTGGTAAAGGGGAAAATTTACCTTTTTCATCTGAAAGTTTCGATATTACTCTGTGTCACTATTTTCTATTGTGGCTAAAACAACCAATTACTGTTCTAAAGGAAATGACGCGGATAACACGAGTTGGAGGTTGGATAGCCTGTTTAGCTGAGCCCGATTATGGAGGACGTCTTGATTTTCCTGCTAGTGAGCTTTGGGAGGAGCTCCTTCTTGAGTCATTATCTGCTCCTGATCCTTTTATCGGGCGAAAGTTACGAACATTATTTTTCCAAGTTGGACTTAA
>CAZALJ010000284.1:0-3392 GCA_964485715.1 uncultured archaeon | reverse complement strand
TGAAAAAATTGATTTAGTAAAAAGACTGTACCAATAAAAATAAAAAAACTGTACTTATCTGACGAAACATACTCCTCCTAATCATTTCGATAACAAAAAATAATGGTAAACACACCCAGAAATACCATTTGAATGAGAATATAAATGAAGGCATCATTTATGGACAATTCTTCTATGCCAGTTGTCATTGAGGGTTTAACAAAGATGTTTTATCCCGAGAAAATCGTTTTAGAGGGGATTGATCTCACTGTTGTTGAAGGAGAAACAGTAGGTATTTTGGGAAATAATGGAGCGGGTAAGACAACACTCCTGCGAATACTGGCTACTCTACTATATCCATCTTATGGATTAATTAAGATTTTTGGCTTGGATCCGCGCTTTGAGGCCCCTGAAATTAAACAACTGATTGGCTATCTCCCTGAAAGGTTTTCATTCTATCCGTACTATTCTGTAAACGATATTCTTGATTTTTTCGAGCGACTTAACCCAATAAACAAAACTGATCAGGAACAACTACGAGAACAAATAATCAAAATGTTAGAAATAGAATCATTTCTACAAGTCCGAATTAATGCTCTTTCAAAGGGGATGTTACACAAAGTTGGATTAGCTATCACTCTAATACACGATCCACCACTCTTGCTACTCGATGAACCTACATCAGGGTTGGATCCCTTGGTTCGAACTCAAGTTAGAAAAATTTTGATGAATTTAACCGAGGACTTTGAGAAAACCATCTTAATTTCTTCACATATTTTAGAGGATGTAGACGCAGTCTGTGATCGTGTTTTCTTTTTAGAGGCGGGTAAAATGCTCCACAAACCCGTTTGGATCTCTGAATTGAAGCAAAAGGTTTCAAAAATGCAACGACTAGAGATCAGGAGTAACATTCCAATTGATATGTCTAATGAACTAATAGAATTAGGGGAAATCCTGTACTGTGATACAAATCCTAGAGGCATTGAAATTTATTGTAAGAAAGATCAAGTGTCTAAGATCTGTGATCATCTGGAAGATGTACTCCAGATAAAAGTGGAAGCGATCAATCATTTAATTACTTTAGAGGATATTTACATTTTAAATCATATCAATATTAATTGGTTGGACTACTTGTCATAATAATAATGGGGGAAGCATTATTGCAGAGCACAATGTCATATTATATCACAAATGAAATCAGAGTCAGATTAAAGACATCATTGCTGCTTTGGTGTTACTATGGTAGTGTTTTTTCCATCAGTATTCCAAACATGCTTACAACGATCTTCTTTAACCAGCTTGAACTCTATCATCCTCTACCAAGTATCTTTCTTTTCATTATGTTGTTATTCTTACCACTGAACTTGGATATCTTTTCTCGAGAAAGTCAGTTAAATATGTTAGACTACTTGGTTATGAGCTCTACCAGATTCAATACAATTTATGTTGCGAGAGTAATTGCTAATGCGTTGTTAATGATTTGTCCAATGACCATTGGGTTCTTAAGTATCTTCATCGGTCAATTTTTCGTCACTGACTTCTTAGATGTCTTCATTTCTACTCCTCTTTTTCTAGGCTATTTGCTAATTATTTCTATGTTTTTTCTTAGTTGGTTCTTGATCGCGACAATAATATTGTCAATTATTGAATTGAAATATCCTGATTCAACGTTTCGTGTAATTCTCTATTATTTCGGATTAATTATCATGATTGGCTCTTTTATTCTTCTGAATAGATTGTTAAATGCCTCATCCATTATTATTGGAGTTCTTTTAGGACAAAAGTTGTTTGAAAATTTATTCCTCTCATTTATTGAGATTATTATTAGCTGTGTTGTAACTCAATTGTTTCTTTCATTGGTAATAACCAGAAGAACTGCGCTTGTCGAGAGAAAAATAGACCAAGAAATGCAAAGTGGGAAATTGCTTCCTAGGTTTAGTTTTTATGCATTATTAGAAGCAGAAAGGTCTATTAATAGTTCATCATGGCGAAGAATTGTGCCATATTTTGGTGTAATACCATACCTACTCATATTTATCATGTTGCCTGATAAATCTCGCATCATTGTTTTCAAGGATAACTTTATGGTAGTCCTTGGGTTCTATTTCTTATTTATTCTTCTTTATGTACTCCTAATAGTATTTCCACGAATTACAATCGAAAAAGAATTTAACATGGAGGAACTATTATTATCACGGATTACAATAAATCAATATTTCTTCGAAAAAGTCACTCTATTATTACGTAGCATCTTATTCCCCTTCATGGTTGCAACGATAGTACTAACAATCATTTCATGGCCTTCTTTACTTCATTCAAACTTGGTGTTCATTTTTCTGATTCTGGTAATTCGTGCGTTCTACTTTGTATCGGTCATTATTTTTATTTGGCGGTTATTCCCATCCAAGAATTTATTACAATCAACACTGTTTTCCATTATTGGGTTAGAAGTCCTTGGATTTCTGGCAATTCGTTTTATAATTCCACTTGATATTGTACTTTTAATCTATTCCCCAATTATTTCAAGTCTTCTAATTTCGCAAATTATAATTGATCCAAATGTTGGGAACTATATTAATTCTATTGTTTTTTCTATTTGGATGAATTTAACTATTGCAATTGTATTATTACTTGGTTCACTTATATTAATTAAGTCAGAAGTTCGTTTTGAGTGAAAAAATTCTCACGCTATCCCTGAATGGGTTGCCACAACAACAAGCAAAGCAAGTACTTGTTTTTTTCTGAAAATCACGGAAATATTCTCTAAATACTCGGAGATTTTCTCGAGATACCCCTTTATTACCACGAACACCTTCAATTACTAGAAGGGAGTTAGATATTGAATACTCAAAATAGGAAAATTAATACATAAAATATTGCCTTTTTTGCAAAATGTGGTAAAAAAGACCAAAATGCTCATGAAAGAGGAAGAATTGATAATAGCGAAGGAAAAAAATAAACCTTGGGAAAGATGGGAAGAAGAATTGACAAAAGTAAGACAAAAGAAGAGAAAAAGAAAGAATAATTAATTCTAATTTCGGAAATTGAATTCGTACTCGAATCGTTCTTGGACTTGTCGATAAACACTGCTTCACATGTTTTTGTTTCATCCCAAGTACTTAACTTCTGCGAGTTTGTTGATAGTCATAGAGAAGAAAAAATGTAAGAAGGAAGGAAAGAAGTGAGTGGTCAGCGTTATTAAGCAACCTCTGGAACATGAACTTCGGGTTCTTCAGGTTTAAATTCGCCTTCGCCTATGGTTTGATATTCAATTTCCAAGACTTCACCTGGCGCAATTCTTAGAATGATCCATGTGATTTTTATTCCTTCGTCAGTGGTTTCCTCTTCATAGTTCAATGTTTTAGTAAGGTTTTCCTCAAACCTGTAATTGGGGGGAATCACATGGGTAACTT
>CAZALJ010000283.1:0-3430 GCA_964485715.1 uncultured archaeon | reverse complement strand
CTTCTTCTTACAAAATGTAAGTATTACTTCGGTGGAGGAAAACCTGGTAGTCTTCCTATTGATACATTTAAAAAAATTCTGTATCAAATTGCAGATGAATTAGACACAGATGGTATTGACATATTAAATTATGGTCCAACTAGTGGAATGGCTTCATTGAAAGAGACTTTAAGTCAGAGAATAAGAGAAAAAGATGGAGTAATCCTCCCCAAAGGATCGGATGACATCCTCATTTCGACTGGATCTCAACAAATGCTGTATGGCCTTCTAGATGTTTTGTTAAGACCTAAAGATGTGATTATCATGGCTCGACCCTCATATTTGGGATTCGTTGTACCAGTTACGAAACTAGGAGGAGATGTTTTAACAGTACCTACAGATATGGAAGGCATTATACCAGAGTATGTGGAAAAAGGAATCGAAATAAGTCAAAGAGAATTAAATCGAACCCCTAAAGCCATTTATGTTGTTTCAGATTCTGATAACCCTAAAGGCACCACTCTGCCTGAAAAAAGACGAAAGAAACTCTTTGAATTGATAACGCAACATGAGATTCTTCTTATCGAAGACTCTGCTTATCGCGAAATTCAGTTTACTAAAATTGCACCACCAATAAAAAAGTACGATTCAGAGAATAAATGGGTAGCTTATTTACGTACAAGTAGCAAAGAGGCTGCTGTTCTTCGTCTTGGTTACTCTGTTCTTCCAGAGGAAATTATGGTTCCTATGATTAAAAATAAAGGATATTTGGATCTCTGTACCTCCACTCTCAATCAAAAAATCCTAGATATTTACTATTCAAAGTATATTGACCAAGTCTTAGGTGATAATCTCATAATATACAAAGAACGTTGTGATATGATGCAGAAAACGATTGATGAGCATTTTCCCTCACAAGGTCAGCGCACAAATCCTACGGGAGGTTTTTTCTTTTGGTTCCAAATGGAAGATGGAGATTTCGATTCTTCTAAATTTCTACAAGATGTAGCTATTCCAAATGATGTTCTTTATGTACCAGGTCAAGCATTTTACCCAATAAGAGGCCACTCAATCAGTAAGGCAGACTCTGAACTCCATGGAAATAGGATTAAAACGAATGGTATGCGATTAAGTTTTTCATTCACAACCCCCCAAGAAATTGCAGAAGGTATGGAGCGACTAGGAAAATTGCTTCAAGAAGAAGCTTAATTTAAGTTATTAGCCTCTGAGCTTCGCAAATCACATTAAAATAGTATCAGCAGATTTTTTCTGTTAAGATTTGGTTTTATTTACAGAAAAAACAGGAAAGGACAAAAAAATATCTTTAATTTTATCGTAACTATTTATATGAACTTCCCAGCTGTGATATACCAAGTATAACCTGGAAATGCCTCCTCTTTAAGCTGTCGCTGGAAAATATCACAAATACCGTGGACGCCAGTAAGAACAGCTAGATCTAGCCAATTCCAAGCAACTTCCTGAGCTTCTTTGTCAGGAGCAAATCTTCCAAAATTATGCGACAACAGTAGCTCTGTTCTTTTAATTTCCTTCCTTAGTTGACTATCTTGAGGATTATTTTTTAGCTGATCCTGTTGCTTGTTCAATTGCTTGATTCCCTCCTCGTACTTTGATTGGAGTAGAATTCTCATTTTTTCTAAAGCAGTTCGAACACTATGAACTTCTGTACTGTTGTTGAACTCATTGAAAATAGAATATACCTCATCATCTAATATAGGACTTATTTTAACCAGAGCTGATTTTTCAGCCCATGGTGAATTATAATAAACTCTATTTGAGCGAATAAGAACTGGGGGGGAAATTTTCAATCTTCTCATTGCGGGAATCACCGCAGAATAGTATTGTGTTTCACCTGCACCTCCAATATGAGTTAGTAGAGGAAATGTGATATTATTTACCATTGCTCTTGAATCTGACCTTGGAGTGATATTTGCTCCTATTTCACTGAGGTCAGGATGACTAGAAGTATAAGAAAACGAGAACTCTTCGGAACAAACAGGACATTTCCCCTCCAACACACCTAGAGTAGGTATCTTTAGCTCTATTCTCGTTTTATTATTACACTTTAAACATTCTAAGAAAAAGGGTACATAACCTTCCTCACGATATGGAAGGCCTGGTTGAATGTTTTTAGATATGAGGTGATCGTAAATCCTGTTTAATGTCTCTATATAGCGATATCGATTGTTTTCTTCGAGTAAAAATTCAAAAGCTGGTAAAATAAGCTGTCTATATCGAGGATCAGTTAAAGGACTAAGAAAAAGGCTCATATCATTTCGAATATTGAAGAGATGGCTCCAAATCTTTTGTGTCCAGAAGGAAAAATCGCTCGCAGCAATAGCTTTTTCATAAATCAGATCAAACCAAGAATGAAACCTTTCCAATAGTAAGTGTCGGTATTCGAGACGAACCTTAGCAGTCTTCATCAGCAAACGCAAATTACCTTGAATCTTTAGTTTAATCTCCTGAAACCACTCCTCATCAGGTAGAGGAACACGGTGCATTGGGGTTCCCTCGGGTACACCCCAAGACGATGGTGTGATAACCAATCCAGTAGGGGAATTCGCTTGAGGGAATCTTGCAATGGTCAATTCATTCTGAATCGAATCATGATCACCAATGAAGAAAAAAGTTCCCATACTTAGGTAATTTCCTACCCATTCTGCTAAAGAAACTTTGTTAATTAAAAATAATGGTCCACCAAATAAGAGAGGTTGGTGGCCTACATCTAAAAAACCATGATCTAAGCGATCGAGTGCCTCTTTTACCCGTAAATTCAAGGTACCCAATTTTCGATGCCTGTCCGTCACAAGATGCCTTAGAACTTCAATGTTTTCCTTGAAAGCTACGAAATTGGTAGTTTGTTGACGTTTTTCAATCAATTTTTTCAACATTCGAAAAGAAGAGGGGATTTCTCCCCATAACTCTTGGCTAAGATCATTTGGATGACCTATAGCAGCTGTACGATAGATGTCTAATAGTGAGGAAAATTGACCATGCAAAACAGACAATCCCTTCATATATCAGAAGATTTAACTTTTATTTAACGAAGATTAAGATCGATTCAAATTGTTTCTGTCAAAGATAAAGGAAAAAGCCCTCTCATCCCTTAGGAATATCAGAAATATAAAAATGAAAGAGCTCTAGAATAATTTCTCTAAAAATTTGGTTTCAAAATTCTTTTATAGCGGAATAATATTAATCATTCAAACTTGAAATTATCCCAAGATTCAGGCAATTAAGAATCTTGTGGATACCGTGGTAGTAATATTCAAAAAATTTCTTTGGAGAGACCTATATTTGAAATTATTCATTCGTTTAGCAAAAAAGAAACGTGCTATTTCACCTGTTATTGCTATTGTTTTATTAATTGGGCTCGCTGTTGCCGCAACTGCTGCAATATTCCTTGTCGTATTACCCCTTATGCAACCTA
>CAZALJ010000282.1:0-3436 GCA_964485715.1 uncultured archaeon | reverse complement strand
GAGAATATCTAGTGATGAATACAGATCGCAGTGACCTACTGAAAGCACGAAAGAAATATTCCATTTCCAAAAAGAGAACTCTTCTCTATTCAGATGCTGAGATTGGAGTTGGTGGAAAATTTTCTGCAGGTTACGAATCGGTGATAAATTCCCAGGATATTATTCTAAATCAGCTGCAAGGGCTGGGTTATGAAGGAATTAGTGGTTTTTGTATTTTTACTAGTTTCGGAGGAGGTACTGGATGTGGAGGAACTCCTGCTTTAATACAATTGTTAAGAAAACGCTTTGCAGAGGAAGAAAAGCGTAAGATATTCATCTATGTATTTGGGGTCTTACCATTCGTTAACCAGTCATCGGAAGCAGTCAATAGTGTCTGGGCATTGTCGAAATTATTGCGGCTTCAACTAGAGGAAGGAAACATGGGTCCAGATCTTATTCTTCTTCTTTCTAATAGAACAATGCTTGAAAGGGTCTTAAGCTGGCAACGCGGTGAATCTGTTGATTTATTGAGTAGACAAATAGGAAAGGATTTAGCTGATTTAAGTAGTGAGCAGGTTCGGTCCAGTATTCCTACTGTCATTGGTCAAAACGGAACATCGTTTCCAGCTCAGATAGAAGAAGCTTTTGTTGAACTAGTCAACCCTCTAGCTTTGGAATCTATTGCTGAAATGCTGTCCCCTGGAGTACCCGAGCTGGGAAAAGAGGTGCTACCAACAACAGATATTGGGGATTTCGCGCTAAAATTAGATAGTGTTGTTGTACCTGCTATGTTCGATGATTTATCCGTTTTCCCAGAAGTTGGAGAGATGGGTTCTCAGCTTTCTACTGCGGTTGAATACACTCTTTCCAATTGTAGTTTAACAAATATGGGAACGAATCCTGCTGCTTCTTCTGTTTTTTCTGTGCTCAGTGGCTCCCGAAACATTGCACGTGTTGAATTTGATCCTCTTTTGAAAAAAGCCTTAGCTCCATTTTTAGCTAAAGGTGCAAGTATTTCCCCGACCTATTGCGCTTATGATGATGACACCACACGAGCTTCACTTCTTCTGTTATTTGGGCTGCCAAAAATACCAGAACTACATGATATTCTTGAGGAGGCCAAAGCACTCATCCAACTTCATAGTGGTGACTCTGAGTTGAAACAACATTGGTTCAAACGATCAAAAGGAACAACACGGGAAGAATTAAACAACGCTGTTAATGATTTGGAGAAATTATTTGGTTATTATATCAAACCAGATTAACAATAAGGTGCTTGATCAAGTTGGATGAGAAAAATCGCCCAAGTTTCGAAAATACCCGAAAGTTTCTCAATAACAACGAATCCAGAGAGAACAACTCGAATCTTACACCTGATCAAATTCAACAGAAAATCTCCTCAATTGATTTCTGGTCTTCCCGAGGTAATATGGGAGAAAAAATCAATCTCTTAGTAGGCTTAAATTTATTAGTCATTAACCTTGTTTCAACACTAGTTCAAGCTTTACGGAGGAGAAATGTCTTAATTAATGATATAATTCCAGCACTGAACATGATTCAAGAATTACTTTCTAAGATGATCACACAACCAGAATCAGGCTTAGAACTAACAGAAAAAATTGAAATAATACACTCCACACTTTCTTCAATGATTGAGGAAATTTCTGGCACCTCTACAAAACCTGGAATAACGAGTATCAAACCCCCAGAAGATACTGTGGGTCTTTTTACAAGAAAAGCAGTATATCTAGATAAGTGGGGAATTGTTGAATCTCTTGAGAAATTAATTGCATCTTACTCGAATTTATCTCATTTGGCTTTTCCCAATTATTATCTTGCTGCATGTAAAGATTTACTTCGTTATGAAGTTCAAAAAGAATTAGACATCCCCAATCAACACGAGATTATCCAAATTCCCTCTTTTAAGCTAAAAATCCTTATTAGTAAGCTTTTACGCGAAGCCCCTGCCGCTCGCTTACTGCAAAATCTTCGTCGAATGTTTCCTACTGAACATGACTCCGATCCCACATCCACGGAACAGAACGAAATTCAGAAAATTGTCGAGAGGTACTATAAGGCTATTTCAGAGTATTTTAAAAATGGTTTGAACCTACAGGACTCTCTTCGTGTCTCTTCAAATATTCTAAAGAATTATAATCTGGGAACAGGGGATCTAGAATCGAGAATACCAAATGTTTCCTTTAATGTTGTGAAAGAAATCCATTTGGAATTACAAGAAGCCTCAGGGAATGACTTTAAGCAGTACATCTTGTCAGAATCGATTATCCTGATCCACCGCTTAAATGACTCAATTTTACAATATGAAAAGTTTATTTTCTTTTTGAGGCGTCTTAAATAGTTTTTTTAAAGAATAATTTAAAGTACAGTTAAAATCTTTGAGGAGTGTAAACTCACGATTCAATTATTATCAATACTGAAATAAAGTGACGTGAGGTAAGAATATGGGAATAGAAGATGGTATTAAAAGTATACATCAGGTGGCTTTCGAGAATAAGCAATCACTTAATAGAATTCAGGATCTTTTGAGCTCTCTCAATGAAATGCAAGATTCCCCCCAAAAAAGCTTTGAATTTCAATCATCAGTCCAAAATCTCTCTGTGGCATTACTAAATCTAGAAGAAAAGATCGAGTCAACATTTCAATTGGTTGAATCCTCTAGAATAAGTTCTGAACTTCAATCCTCAATTGAGAATCTTCCCAATATGATCACGAATCTCGAGGAATCCCTTGGAAATATTCAAAAAACGTTCGAAACTACTACTGAAGAAACTAAAAACGATCTTAAATTTATTAAAGTCAGCTACGTCGAAGATGTTGTTGGCAATATGCGTAATTTGTCTAATATAATCACTGATAATGTAAAAAGCTCCAGTGAAAGAACTACAGCTTTATATGAAGCTAGTGTTGAAAACTTTGTATCAATTGATGAGAAACTTAAAAACATCGAAAGTACATTAAATGCTCTTATCGAAAACCAAGCCGATCAATTGGCAACAGTAGCAGATCTCAGAGATCGTGTGAATGCGATCATTCAGGTGGAATTAGCATCACTACGCGACCGTATTGCTATTTATTTAGAATCAAATGTTAATGAGTTAAAAATATCAGTGACTGAACGTTTAGCTATTCAAGATGGAACTCTCAAAACATTGACTCAAGCAACAGAGCAGTTGGCTCAAAATATTTCTGCGCTTCCTGGAATAATAAAACAAGAAATTAATACAGCAGTTGAAACGAGAATTATTACTGAACTGGCTTCCATGAAAAAAGAAATGAAAAAGATGACTGCATTTATTATTCGCACTCAGCGATCTTCTGAATCATGAGTCGACAGCTATTCGTTCAAAATTGTATGCTTCAAACATACCACGTGTTGTTAAAAATTTGAATAATTCCAGAATCTTGCCCCCCTTATCCTCTCCAAAGCGCTCAAGGC
>CAZALJ010000281.1:0-3468 GCA_964485715.1 uncultured archaeon | reverse complement strand
AAAATTTGATAGTAATTTTATCCATTGATAGTACAACTCTAACAGAGCGAGAACTACGTATCTTAGAGAAAGAAACATATCAAATCAAGCCCCGATTTATGGCTAAAATTGCTGAAGAATTTTTAGAGGTCTTGAGACTTATCTATCAACAAAATAATCTTTTGTATAAACCTTCATATTCTGATATTGGTGAAGAGCTACAAATTAGCAGGCCAACCGTGAGAAAGCGGATAAAGCAGCTTTTAGCTACAGGGTATTTAATTGAACATAAGAAAGGAAAAAGTAAGATTTTAGAAATAAGTGGAAAAGGAAGAAGGTTATTTTTAACTTAAAGAGGAAATATTAAGAGTACAAAGAGCTATCATGCTTAACAAACTATTTGATCTTTTTCTGTTCAGATCTGCAGTTCTTCAGGAAATTGAAAATAAAGTGAAAAACTTAACTTACCTGAGTGCCATTAGAAACGTCTTGATCAGGAATTAGTAAGCTTAATTTTTCCCCTTCAACAGCAGCCAACAACATTCCCTCGGAATGAACTCCTCGAATGATTACGGGTTCTAAGTTTACAATGACTGTTAATCGCTGACCGATCAGCTCCTTTACGTTCCTGTGAATAGCTATACCCGCAACTAATTGACGTTGGCCAATTTCTGATCCAAGATCAACCTGAAGTTTCAATAATTTCTCTGTTTTAGGGATTTTTTCCGCAGCTATGATGGTTCCAATTCGGATGTCTAGTTTTTGAAAATCTTCAAAGGGGATAGTGCTTTGTTTCTTATATGCCACTGTTTTTTCCTCTGTTGAGTCAATCTGTTCTTTTGTTCTCAATTCTTTTAGTTGTATTTGAAGCTCTTCAATATCGATTTTTGAAAATAATGGCTTGGATTCTTTAATGAGAACTCCTGGTTGAAGTTTTAGCTTGCCTACTTCATCAAAATCCTGTTCAGATGCTTTTCCATCTTGATTAAGAGTGTTCCAGATTTTTTCACTGGTTTCAGGTAAGATAGGTGATAAAAGAACGCTAAGCGTGAGAACAGATTGCGCACAGAGATATAGTGTTGTTTCAACAGTGACGAAATCCGTTTTCACAAGTTTCCATGGTTCTTTTGCACTGAGATAAGTATTCGCTGTTCGTGCAAAATTAATGATAGAAGCCACCGCTTTTTTAAACTCAAATCGATCGAAAAAATCAGCCACAGTTTCAGGAACTTCGTGAATGGCAGCAACGAATTCTCTATCAGTATCATCAAGACGGTGACATTCTGGTATCTTACCATCACAATATTTATGTACCAAGACAAAGATTCGATGAATATAGTTACCTAAGACGTCATTGAGATCATTATTTATCCGCTGTTCGAGGTCTTCCCAAGTAAATGTAGTATCTTTTATTTCAGGTCGGGTTGCAGCTAAGTAATATCTCCAATAATCCGTAGGAAGTAGAGCAGCAGCATCGTCAATCCAAATCCCGATGCCTTGGGACTTACTAAACTTTCTTTCTTCAAAGATTAAAAATTCAGTTGTACTTACATTATATGGAAGGACAAAAGGTTTGCCATAACTTTTCTCTGTTCCAAGGAGAAGGCCAGGGAATAATAATGTGTGAAAAAAGATATTGTCTTTTCCAATAAAAAATACAGTCCTACTGTCTTGATCTAGCCAGTATTTTTTCCAGAAGTCAGGATCATTATGTTCTCTTTCCCCTAGGTTTGCGGAAGCTGAAATATATCCCAAAACTGCTTCTAGCCAGACATAAATAGATTTTCCTTTAGATTCAGGAATAGCTTTATCAGAAGGAATGCCCCAGGCCAAATCTCTAGTCAAAGTACGTGCCTTTAATCCTTCATTCAAGATGTTTTCGGAGAACTTTCGGGCATTTTCTGGTAATTGTTTATTCTGGCGAATATATCTTGCAAGTTGTTCCTGAAATGCGCTGAAATCATAGTACCATTGAGTAGTAGCTTTTATTATAGGTGGATTTCCACAAATTTTACAATAGGGATTGATTAATTCTATTGGTTGTAAAGGTTTTCCACAGTCAGGTGCATCACACTGATCTCCGCGCGCACCAGACTCCCCACAATGCGGGCATGTACCTTCAACGAATCTATCTGGGAGAAATCTCTTATTCTGTTCACAGTATAGTTGTTCCGCTTTTTTGGCAAAAATGTATCCGTTTTCATGACAACGGCGATAAAAATCTTGAACCCATTCATAATGGAAAGGAATCGCAGTCTTGGTATAATTTAAATTAATGTTCCACTTTTTCAGCAGATTTACAATTAATTCATGGTTTTTATCTACCAATTCTTGGGGAGAAACGCCTTTTTCGATTGCTGCTACCTCAATGGGGGTTCCATGACAATCTGAGCCAGTAGCTGATATCACATCAGCCCCTCTCAATTTCAAATAACGGAAGAAAATATCTGCGCCTAATAAGTGCAACACAGTTCCAAGATGAGGGACTGCATTAACATAAGGCCACGCTGGGCAAACAACATATTTCTGATTTGTTAGATTTTCCACTTCAGTCACGTCCTATCCATTGTGAGAAAAAGAATTTACTGTTATTTGCATGAACTTTGTTCGTCCTCTTGATTGAAATAAGAGAAGGAATTTGAGAAGCTTGAAAAATATGGCGAAAACATAAGCGGGTTTGTGTAAAAGGAAGTGAAGATTTAGCTTGAGTCCGCCATTTGGCAATCCCACATTGTTAATCGCCTCAAGCTCCTTCCCACAAAGTCCATATAAATGGCTTTCGATACAACCAAGCCATTTCATATGTTCTGTATGCAAAGAGGGTTATAGGAGGAGTGGTACTATGTTAAAGAATAAGAAGGTTTCATCACCAATTTTAAAGTAAAGTGTATCATCTTAAATATAACTTAGAAAAACAGCCATTTAGCTGGTTAAAAACATAAATTGGGAAAAAAATATCAATTGAGGATCAATCTATCCTTAAAAAGGCCTTATAAAATGAAATCAAGAAGGGAAGGGGGAGAAGAGGGATAGAAATTCTCAAAATTAATAGAATTAAAAACGTCTAATTCATGAAAAAATTTAAAAAGTTGGAAAAGAAAGAAGGACATGGTGAAACTCCTAGAGGGGTGAAGAAAGAACGGTTAGTTAAATGAAGATGACAAGAAAAAATTCCTAAATTTACCAGAATTGCTGAAAAAAAAGCAAGGAGAGATAGTATCTGCAGATAAAAGTTACAATCAAATCACGAAATAACAGAAATATAGCATAAAAAGAAAGAAAAAGGAAAAATTAAAAAAAAATATTAAAAAGAAAGTGAAAGTAAGCGTCACACGGCAACTGTACGATGACATGAGTGCAGTCGCGCAAGAAAAGAAAAGAATACCATGGTGATCCAACGAACCGAAAAACCTTCTTTTTCCTAACGTTGGGTCACCCTCCCTCCCCCCTCCATAACCCTCTTTTAACAATTGAACTGATTTCATCAGT
>CAZALJ010000280.1:0-3474 GCA_964485715.1 uncultured archaeon | reverse complement strand
AATAAGCTCTGTTTCTGTAGAGTACCAATGGAATAGTAATTGGCAGTCTCGAGAGAACTTAACATGGGAAGTCTTTGGATTTTTCCCTTATGACAGAGAAGGGGAGACAATTTTGGATGGGAATTTTTCCTCTCCTTTTGATAATACTCGAACTATGGCTCTAAATTTCAGAATTCCTAATCGGGGAATATTTGGTAATTTGTCAGCTAATCTTACCCTTACTCTTACTGGGGCTAATGTGAAAAATGGTGTAGGTGGGGAACCACTAATCATAACGATTCCCCTGGATCTCCCACCCGTAAAATTCCAAGCAAAAATTATTAACGAATATTTACCAGCGACAAGCTACTACATTACAGATTATCTAGGCGGAAATATTACCTTAGAATTCCGAAATTTTAATGATACTCTTGAATCAAATTTTCAAAATCGTAACATTTCATCACGCCTTTCTATTCCGATGAAAGATTTGGAATTGACTATCTTCTTAGATATGAATCAAACACGTGAGGTGGAAATTTCCCAACAGATACATTACCATTATATTAATACAACGGTTCTTTGGTTAGATCCCGTGGCTCCTCGTCTCCTTCTTGGTACCTACGCTTTTCGAATTCGTTGGAACACTCCTTATAAATTAAGGGTTCATGATCAAGAAGAATTAAATATTACTCATTACATTGAAATCAAAGGCAATCTAGAGATTATTCCTCAAGAAGAACTCCCTACAATTCAACAAGGGGGACAAAAGACAATAAATTTTTCAGTCCGAATCATTGAATTAAATAGAATTGTAGGAGGACTGGATTTAATTGGTATCGTATCTGGTAACCAAACCTATGGAAACTTAATTGTTTATGAAGAGGAAGGAAAATACAAAATCGATTTAGATATCGAGCTTAATATGGAAGCGGATGATTATACAATCAGTATTTTCATAGTTGGACGAGCTGATGCTATAGGAGAGATTACATATCAAGTTACAGAGCGTCCAGTTACCCCGACAGACACAACAACCCCCATGGATTTAGTTATTAATATTGGAGGATTTGCCTTCTTTATTATTGTAAGTGTTGTACTTATTGGTGCGCTGTACTGGGCAAATAAATCCATGAAATAACATCTATTTTATATTTTCGACCTAATAAGTAGAACGATATCAACTTTAAAGTCAGTAATATAATTAATTTCACATTATTGGCGATAATTTGTGCATTATGTGATTTCGGAGTAGAGACGTGCAAGCTTTTTTACTGATTTATTGATATCATGGTTTTTTAAAGCAGATTCACCATTTGATTGTAATATTTCCATCAAATTTCTATCGGATGCAAGTCTTCGAATTTGTTCTGAGAAATCTTTGACTGTTTCACCTTTAAGACAATTCTTTTCAGTTGTTAACCAGTTAAATACAGGATGATCTCGAACTACTGGTACTTTTCCATAAGCAAGGCTCTCAAGAAGAGCAATTCCTTGGTTTTCCTCCCTACTGACATATAGAAAAACATCAGCTGCATTCCAAAGAGCTTCTAGCGTTAATCGTGACACATATCCAGTAAATCGAAGATTAGTTGCTTTTCTGGCAGATTGAAATTTGTCACGAAGTAAGGAAGAATGAGCAATTGTTCCGAGAGCTAAATATTTTCCTATCCAGAAAAAATGATGTTCTGGTAAGGAAAGTGCAACTTCGGTAAATACATCTGGTGCTTTTCGATAGATACACAGACCTACTGTAATTACTAGAAGTTGCTCATCAGAGATTCCAAGTTTTTTTCGTGCTTTAACCCTTAAGGCAGGATTTTTGCGATTTTTTGTAAGATCAATCCCATTAGAAATTATTTGAATTTGAGAGGGATCATAACCATATCGAAGAAGAATATCTCGATTATAATCACTTACTGCTATAAGATAATCAGCATAAGAATAAAATTTTGTTAAATATGGAATCAGAGCAAAGTCAATTCGATTTGAAAAAAGAAAACTGTTTCGAAAATCTTCAATAGTAGTATGTCCTGTAATAACAATTTGGTATTTGCGATTTTTTCGCTTAGAAAGTAGTTTTGCTTTCCATAAAGATTGAGGAAGGGAGGTCTGGAAATGGTAGATGTCGTATGGAGGTGTATTACCATTCACATCTGTTTTTATTCCATATTCCTTTAATTTTTCAGCTAGTCTGGTGGCTGAGCTGTATACACCACTGCCAATCAGACTTTTTTCCATGTCTAATATAAAATTAACCTTCAATTTGAACAGCACATACTTTCTTAAGTGAATATTTGTACTATTTAGAAGATTTGTTTCCTTTTTTGTTTCTTTCAATAAATTATCATATAGTTTTATAGTGAATTGAAACTGTAAAATTGATAAAAAATGGAATCAGATGAGGGAATCAAAAGTTTCAAAGTGGGGAGAAAGCATGAGATGACAGAACAAGAGCGGAGAAGCGTTAGGAAGAGAAAACAACAGTATCGAAGTAAGAGAGGAGGGAAATAGCGCAAAAATGAATGGATTGCAGGGCCCCTCTGAAAGGTCTTTAACTGATGGTATCAGGGAGTACCCAGTCAATTCAGGGAATAAATGCAGTGGTCTCTTACAAGCGGACAGAACGGATCTGGATCCACCCCACCCCGCAGCTCAGGCAGCTCTGTCATAGTGCAAAAAATCTGTACAATGAGGCTAACTATCTTATCCGTCAAGAGCTGTTCAACAAAGGAAAGTGGTTGCGGTACACCCAGTATTATCATCAGGTGAAACATTCAGCCAACTATAAGCAGTTGCCTGCTCAAACAGCTCAACAAATCCTACGTCAGTTAGAACGGAATTGGAAAGCCTTTTTTCAGGCTATGACAATATGGACCGAACAGCCTGAAAAATTTCACGGGCAGCCTCGCCCGCCCAAGTACAAGAGAAAAGAGGGGGAACATCTCCTTCTTCTTACTAATCAACAAGTCAGACTAACAGACCAGGGGCTTCATTTTCCACAAAAGATCGGGTTACACGTCAAGACACGCCTTAGACAGAACACCCACCTCTGTGAGGTCAGGATTGTCCCGAAAGGGGTTGGTTATGTTGTGGAGATCGTCTACGATAAAGAATCCACTCCTTTGAAGTTAGCTAAAACCCGTGTGGTAGGGATTGATCTTGGTTTGGCCAATCTCGTAACTATGGTCAATAACATTGGTTTATGCCCAATTGTTATTAAAGGCGGAGCGGTCAAATCCATCAACCAATACTACAACAAAGAGCGCGCCCGTTTATCTAGTATTTATGACCGTCAAGGACAACAACGTCAGAGAGGAAAAAAACTAATGCGATTGACTAATAAACGTAATCGTATGCTCCATGATCGGTTTCATAAGCTCAGTCGAAAAATCATTGACTATTGTATTGAAAACAATATCGGTTCTCTTGTCATTGGCTATAATACTGGTTGGAAACAGCATCTCAATCTGGGAAAACAGATAACCCAGCAGT
>CAZALJ010000279.1:0-3523 GCA_964485715.1 uncultured archaeon | reverse complement strand
TGAACAGAAAAGGGGATTTCCTTCAGCTCGATTCACAATAGAAGACGAAAATGAATCCATGGAACCAAAAAAGAATAAGAAAAGGTTTTTTGGGCTTTTTTAAGATCCTTAAGGTAATATCCCTCTTATTTTTTCAGATAAGAATCAGAAATATTTCTATGCCTCAATTAGAGAAAGTTGCAAAGTTGATTTGACAATCCCTTAGAAATTTTCTACTTTATAATCTAATATTTATTCCATTAGTATATTTTCTTCCTCTGGTCAATTACATTGATTCTAAACCAATTTTCATGGATAAAATATCCATTCCTTCCCCAGTTTTGGCACTGGTTGGAATAATTTCAAGCAGAGGATATATATCTTTGGCGTTGGAAATAATTGTTTCCACATCGATTTCCATAGCTTGAGCGAGATCAATCTTATTCAAAACTGATAATTGACTTATCTTAAAGGTAACAGGATGTTTTTGATATACATAAGGCCCTTCTGTCACGCTTGTAACCGTGATCTTCTTATCTGCCCCCACATCTGTTGTGGATGGACAAATTAAGTTTCCTACGTTTTCTACAAATATATAATCGAAATTTTCAAGATCAATCTCTTCAAAGGCTTTTTCAATTTGGAAAGCCAAAAGATGACAACCCCTTCCCGTGTTGATTTGGAGGCAGGTACTTCCAAATCGCCCAATACGCTGAGCATCAATGTCTGTTGCCAAATCACCATTAATTACCAACAATTTGTGAGTAGAATGGTATTTCTTAGCAAAATATTCGAGTATTGAGGTCTTTCCTGATCCAACACTGCCCATAATGTCAACCATTGGAATATTGTACTGCTGCCGTTTTTTCCGAATTCTCTCTGCAATTCTGTCATTTGCTTCCAGAATTTTTTGATCAATGTTAATTCTTCGAACATCAGGCATTTGTCGAACCGCACAGAAGACTCAGCAAAGATTTTTTTAAATCTCTTCTGAGGGACTGATTTAGAAGTAAAATGCACGAATTCTCGCTGGCACAATCAGTACTTGAGACGACAATGACTATTGCACGAGAACGCAAAGTAGAGAAAATAATAAAAATTGTTTTGAAATTTGGAATGTTTGCTCTAGTTCAGGAAGACCAATTCCGTTTTTGTTTTGACTTAATTAAAACTGATTCAGATTTAACTGCAACTTCTGAACTAGAAATTATTTGGATTCCTGGAGAACTTCAATGCGAAAGCTGTGCCTTTGAAGGGAAGATAGACAATTTTCCTCAAGAGTATACTGAACTAGCTCCGATTTTTCGATGTCCTGCTTGTAAGAGTTATTCTACGAAGATTATCTCTGGAACAGAGACAATTATTGATTCGATTGTCGTTTAACTCTTTGTTTTACCAAGACTTCAGCTAAGGTTGCTTATTTTCCTTATATCACAACGAGTTTGGTACTACAGTAGGAAGTTACAATGCTTTACAGGAGGTCACTTAACTAAGCAGTCAATCCGATTATTTTTAGGATTCAGAGCACAATGAAAACTCGATTGTTTTTGGAGGGGAACTATTTGAATCTCGTCATCTTTCCAATTTAGTTGAAGAATCTGCCCAGTAAACCCGTATTCTTGGATTGTTGGTTCTCCCTGCATAACAACCACAGAATTGTCTTCCGCGTTGACAAAGATAACATTATTTCGCCGTTGAAGGTCAACCACTACCCCATCAAGAGGATGAATCTCTTCTCGGATTTCAAATCCAGTTGGTATCCATTTTATTCTCGTTCGAATTCCCATGCCAACCATTTGTTGGAAAGCAACAATTTTAACCCCTGAAAGAATAAATCCAACCTTGGCCGCTGGTTCATCTCGACCTGATTCTTTAAGGCCAGATACTTGAAATCCAGAGGTTTCCTTAGTGTCATCTGTGATTCTTACACATGATATTTGCTGGACAATAATTCTCTTCGGTGACACAGGATTTTCCTCATTAAGACATTTCTTCAATAGTATGTTGAAGAACAAATCGAATCTGGTTCTAGAAATTCTATCACAGTCGCCCTAGAAACTTACTCTTTCTAGAACGACATAACCATTCTATTCTGCATTGAATCGGTCTGAATAACCTGTATTTTTGTGATATACTTATTGTAAGTTATAATCTTTATCTGACAAGTCATTTTTTCCAGAATGGTTAATATTTATTTTGTGATAATAAAAAAGATCTCCTTTTAATCACTAAGTTATAAAGTCAATATTCGACTATAGATCAGTTTATAGAAAGATAGGAAGATAGAACGTGGTGCAACTAAAGTTTATCTCAAATTCATTAGCAAAAAAACACTCTTGTGGAATGTATCATCCCGAATCAGCGCAACGGATAGAGGTTATCGAGGAATGGCTCCATTCCCAGAGGGATGACCGGATAAGTTATGATACTCTGGATCACCCTGCATCCATGGACGACATTCTTGTAACTCATTCACCTGATCATTATAAGTTAATTGAAAGAACCCGAGGCCAGACTGGACATTTTTATTTTGATGCAGATACAGCGGCAAATGATTACACTTTTGAAGCGGCCCGTCAAGCTGTTGCAGCTGGCAAAATGGCTATCTGGGAGAGTGACCTTAATACATCAGTCTTTGCTTTAGTACGACCTCCTGGACATCATGCAACTCGAAACTCACCCGGGGGCTTTTGTATCTTTAATAATATAGCAATTGCTACAGAATTGGCACTACAACAAAAAAAATTCCAACGAATAGCAATAATCGATTTCGATCAACATTTTGGCAATGGCACCGCCTATATTCATGAGAAAAATCCAAATATTTTATATTTTAGTACGCACGCAGACCCACGGATCTCTTATCCTGGTTGTGGGTTTGTAGAAGAAATTGGGGAAGAAGAAGGACGTGGATATAATGTTCTAGTACCACTTGGTTTCCGGGCCTCGGAATCAGACCTTCAAGTTGCTTTTGAAGAGCTATTCAAGCCCATTATCTTTCAATTTAAACCACAATTCCTTGCAATTTCTGCTGGATTTGATGCTTATGAAAGAGATCCTATTGGTGTCCTAGGAGTTACAACTGACGGTTTTTCCGTTATTGGAGAATACATCAAACAAATCGCTTCTGAACTAGGAATTCCGTTTGCACATTTCCTCGAAGGGGGATATAATATCCAATCTCTTCCCAAGTTGGTTTCTTCATATATCACACCATTTATTCAAAAAGATCAAGAAAAAAAATTCTCTGATATTTCCCTAGAACCCAGTGATCAGACTATTGCTGTAGTTAACCGCTCCAAGAAATTACTTAGCGATTATTGGCAACTTTAAGGGTCATAAAAGAGTATTGTAGATAGTTTTTATTGTAATGAGGTAAAATAAAACACTAGGTGTGGAAAAACAGAGGTAATTATCTTTTGAAAGTACAAATTTTCTACCGCCTAAAATGCATTTTTTTAAAAAAATGGCTGAAGAAGCACTTCTAATAACAATGTTATTACCATTGCAGAGCATATCTTAAGAGTCCGATGATCCCTCCAAA
>CAZALJ010000278.1:0-3526 GCA_964485715.1 uncultured archaeon | reverse complement strand
CCAAGTTTTCTCATTGCATTGCGTGAAGAACTACAGAAAAATTTATGGCAAACTTTTTCCAGTCTTAATAAACCTCGTCAGCTATGGTTTGAACACGCTCTTTACCCTAATATCATTCGAGATACTTGGCTTCAAGAGTATTTTTTGCAAATTCGTTCTTTCTATGACTTCTGGATGCTTGATTCCCCACAACCAGAATTCCATTATGATTTTTCAGTCAAACGCAGGAAAGAAGGGAAATATCCAATAGAAATTCGAATAACAGCCATTCCTCCGCAATTAGAGAAAGTTCCCCTACAAATTATCCTTTCTGACAACTTTTACTTTAATGAACTCCGCATTTGGTTTAGTGGGGCCTTAATGACGATTACTCATTCTTTAAAATACAAACCCAAGAATATCTCTGTCATTCAATTTAGGAATGTTGAACCAGGAAGACATCCTCAACGGCAATGGCTCAAACGAGATGCTAGATTAGCATTTTTTGCAACAATTGAGAAAATTGCTCATTATCCCCCAGAAAGAGTTAGCGAATTATTGGAGCGATATTTCTTCCTTAAAAGTATCCTTTTAAATGAACAAGAGATCATAGAAGACGCTAAAGAAGCTTTAAACACATCAATAACTTCAGAGTATTGGAAAACTATTGTGAAAAGAGATTCTGACACCCGATTTATCTTACAAGAGGATTTAGAAGAGCCACTCATTTCTACTGCTGACGGTGTATTCATGACTGGCTAAGACTTTTTTCCAAACATAATAAGAGAGAAAAACCAAGAGTTAGACATAATAGGTTTTCCTCTAAGAATTGCTAATGTGTCTGCCTTTAACTGGGATTTCTTTGTAGATAGGGAACTGACATAAATCGCAAAAGGGCTCCTTTTGCATCATCAATGTGCAAAAGTAGACAAACCCTTTCTTCATCTCTCTGGTAAAATGGAGGCACTCTATGTTATACTTCTTTTGTTCTGTGACCTTCATTTCCCCCACCTCGCCTGATACACATTCTCCACACTTTACAGGGCAGTGATTACTCCAATCTTTGTATTTAAGACAGTATCCCATGCTTTTATCCTCCACTCTAAGCAAATAGACACAGTCTCGAAACATAAACTAGTACCCCTTCTGCAAAATATAATTACAGTTTGAGTATTAAAAACTCACGATTTTAAGTATATAACTGGGGAATCGTATCAATTACTGAGAGATGTTGATATCATGTTATCAAATTTTGTTCAGGATCCCGAATCCATTCTATTTGAGAATTTGTTCTTCTGGTTAAGCTTAGGAAAATATGATACAACCACATATGCCGATTTCAGGAACTATCATTATGAGGAATTTATAATTGTAAGTGATCAGTGGAAAGATCGAATCCAGTATCTTGAAAACGTAATTCCCATCCAAACACAACGATTTATTCGAGAGCAGGAATCTCAAGTCGGTAGAAAAGCCTTTTTTCCAGTTGATTTCAGGATATTTTTTGTTATTTATACTACACCTGCTATAGGACGATTACTTGGGCTAGGGATCCGAATAATTACTCCTGATGCTAAGATATCAACAGCACTTGCTTTTAATCCAGAGGATAGATTACAGAAATCAATGTATCTTCTTTCTCGAGGTCTTTTGCGATCTTTTCATCACCAAATTGAACAAATTGAATGTCCAATCCCAGTTTAGGTAGGTTATTCCATTTGAGCTATGTCTCTCCCTCCCTTGTAAAAGAATATGTATCATGTCCTCGAGCTTTCTTATTCCGGAAAGTGCATCATCTAGGCTTAATTCCAACGATGGAAACAAATCAAAACATTTTTGCTCAAGAGAGAGTAGATACGTTTACATTTAGTTTTTTTTCTACCTTGAAAACTCAGTGGAATGAAAAAACTCTTCCTAATAAACGATCGGACATAAATTATCTTTTAAATTCAAATTTCCTTACTTATATGGGGGTTTATACAAGAACTGAAGATCAGATTTATCGAGAACAGGATGAAAAGGTTTTTACCCTATTATCGTGGCTAGTCCAATACTTGTGGGAAAAATTAACCCCTAATAACAGACAACTCTCCTATTTTCTACCGATTATGGTAAATCAATTCATTCAAGCACCCAACTTAAACCTACAAGGACGACCTTCTGCTGTATTTCTCCATCCCAATGATTCTGCACTGATACTTATTCAAACATATCAATCAAAATCCCCAGAAAAAGAAGGTCTTGTGAGTCTTCAAGCATTAATATATGCCCGAATTTTAGAGGATATGAGAATTAAAACCAAGGATTTCTTACATGTCAATTATCGCGCAATGAATCTAAGATTTCAAAAAATTACCCCTTCTGATTTTAAGAAGCTGGAAAATTTTCTTAAGAATTTACAAACCGCTATAGAAGAGGAGAATTTTGATCCTCCAAACACTCCTCCATGTGGAATCTGCGAATTTAAGCTGATTTGTAATGACTAGGAGTAATAACAATGGTTGAAATATTAGATCTTATCGCATTAGGATTCTTGGAATTTATTCAATGGTATTCCAATGAAGCACTCAGTGGATCTAATTTCTTAGAATTTTTAGCAAAACAACTATTTTACTACATTATACTTCAAATGGTTTTGTATATTCTTCCTTTCTTACGGAAAATTTTGAATTTACTATGTCTACCATTTCGCTGGGTTCACGTATATCTCCATATTTATGCAGCAAAGCAAATTATGGAAGAAATTCAGGAAACAAAAGAGCTAAACGAAACAGACGAGGTTTTAGATATTGGCAACCTACGCTCAAGCCTTATTTCGGGACTAGATACAGCTGATGAAAACCCTGGTCTATTGATGGCCTTTAATCGCGTTGAATACGCGAAAAGAGTAGCACTGGCGCCTAATCGTTTTGGATTAGTTATGTTGATTGGTTATTTTATTGTCATGCCTCTTGCATTTGCCAGTGGCCAAATTCTATCAACACAATTAGGAGCAATCATACACTTTTACCTATTCCTAGGTATATTTGGCGTTATGATGCCTTCAATGAACGATTGGTATTTTATATTTCATGCTCTTATGATAAATCTGAACATCCACCCAATTTGGATATATAATTCAATTTTAGTCTATATAGTATTTACCTTTGATCATATATGGAGATTTCAAGATTTTTTCATGGCTGTATTGATCGGTACAATATGGTTTCTGATTTATTTGGTGGGATTATTCATTGTTAGCTTTCTTGCTCAAGGTGGTAGACTTAGAAACCCTAAAATCTTCTGGGTGCCCATAAAAAATCCCAAAGAATTACTTACGAATAAAGCAGACATTGAATTTCTATCTTTAGAAGATTTAGATTTATGATCACTGTCTCTCTTAAGTCTCGTTTTGTTCGCAAATATATTAAGACAGAAGATACTACTAAGCTTTTTAAGAACTGAAATATCATAATAGTCTATGGAATTGGAAGAAATTGGGAACAAAATAGTAACTTTTTTAGCGATTATCTTATTCCTTATTGGTGTAGTATGTCTTTTTCTAGAG
>CAZALJ010000277.1:0-3534 GCA_964485715.1 uncultured archaeon | reverse complement strand
ATTCCAAGGAGAATGAAGAAAAATTATTTATTGAATACAATTAAACCAGTTTTCAGTCCTTAAAAATCCATAAAACATCTTAAAGAATGAAATGGAGATATAAATAATGGCAAAACAACGTTTTGAAGAAGGAGATTTGTGGGTTGACATAGATCTCGATCTATGTACTGGTGCTGGAGAATGTGTTGATGTCTGCCCGGAAGACGTGTACGTAATAGTTGATGGTAAAGTCACTGTTCCTAATATCGCGGACTGCTCGGAATGCGCTGCTTGTGATGGCGTTTGCCCGAACGACGCGATCCTTGACCATAACTCCTGGTGAATTCACTCCTCTTTCCGTGATTTCCCCTCTTTCTTCTTTTCAAAAAGCCTGAGGATTATTCAATCCTCACTATTTTATTTATACATTTTCTATTTGATCAAAATTTTTTAGTAAATTTCATTAAAGCATTCTCTACTTGGTCTTTTTATATTTTACAGACATTGGAGGTTTTTAAGCCTGCAATTTGACTTAAGAGAAATGGAACTCTCACAGATTAGACGATCTTCCTTGGTCATAGAAAAAGATTTTATTAACCACCCCAAAACGTTGATAGCTGTTGCAGTTCATCAGAAAGAACGGGAGATTGTAGGAGGAGGTATTCTTTATGACCTTGAATCTCACAATCAGATAGATTTTTGGCTGGGAGAGAAGACCCCTGTTTCCTATCCATACATTAGCTTTTTTCTTAGCTTACGAAATAAGCAGCCTCTTCTCAAGGTTATAGAACATTTTCAGGGATTTGACCTTTTAATGGTGGAAGGAGCTGGAAAACAACACCCAAGATATTTCGGTTTAGCCTGCGAATTAGGAGTTGATCTTGACATTCCAACCATTGGGATTACTCAGAGGTCTTTATTTGGCGAAATTGATTTTTTTCACCCCATTGACAACAAGGAGTGTGATTATGAAATCTTCCCTGTTGTTAATGAAAAGTTACTTATTGCCTATTTTATCAGAAAAAAAAGCAATAAACAGGGTATATTTCTGTCAATCGGTCATAAAATATCATTACAAACTGCAGTCAGCACAGTTTTACCTCTTCTTATATACAAACTCCCTGAACCTTTACGGCTTGTTAAATCCCTACTTAAAGAATCTGACTAAATCAACCTCTAACACTAAGATTGTCTTGTTTTTTTCTAAGAATAGCATTTAAAATTCTCTGTTTTCTTTAAAATATAAGTTTAACACCCATTTTAGTCATTTAAGATTGATATATTTTTAAATAATTAATTATGGAAAGCATATTATTTTCATATTATCTAATATATGCCCACTAGAAAACTTTAATAAATATGGTGATTTAATATATCTTGATAATCTTGGAAATTCAGGATTTCTCTTGTCCAGATTGTGAAAATGGAAATATGCTAAAGATTAAACTAGGAGCTCTTCAGAATTTTTTTAAATGCACTTCTTGCCATTCAGAACTCTTTATTTCTCAAAAAATTATGCAATACTTAATTAGACCAAGCTCGAACCTTTCCATCACCAATAAAAAGATAGATATTTCTCTTAAACCCTCTTCTACTAAATCTCAAGACAAAAGATTCTCAACTCAGATTTAAAATTGTTTTCCCTGTGAATTACTGTTAAATTTATTAAGACTTTTTTGTGTATTAAGGATAAAGTTTATTTTTCATACTGCTAACCAATTATTCAGTAAATGAGGGATTCATTATTTCGATTTCACAAGTTGTTTATGAGATTGATACTGAACAGGGATTAGCTAAACTTCACCATCGAACGCCTGATTCGACTGGGTCCCCTGTATTACTGATCCACGGCTTCGGTTCTAATGCAGACATCTGGTTTGCATATGATGACTCCCTTGGGAATTATTTCATGAGTAAAAATCTAGATTGTTGGGCATTAAACCTGAGTAATGCTGTATCTGGGAATATTCAGACTTTAGCTCATGAGGATTTACTAACAGCTATTGATTTCATTAATAATGAACAAAAACAGCGGGTGCTAATTGTTTCGCATAGTATGGGGGGAATAATCTCACGAGTATTCACTAGCCCCAATTTTAACCACCCCTATCCTTTACCCAAGATAGAGGACATGATCCGAGGAATTGCCTTACTCACTGTACCAAATCATGGTGTGGGTACTGGTGATATATCACGAATTGAAGAAACCGTAACTAAACTTCGTAGATTTCTCAAAGACGATCAGGAACCCATAGCAGCTGATCTAGGGCTTGGTTTCATTCAGTTAACGCCTAAAAGCCAATTAATTAGGGTATTGAATAAATATATTCCTCTAAATCCAAACATATCATGGTTAAATGCTGTGGGGACATTTGATAAGGTCGTTCCACTAAATAGTGCTCTTTTTGAGGATGAAGAAACGACAGATATCCCTCATTTTTCTCAAAAAGAGTTCCCTTGTGATCATATGGTCTTTCCTTTCAGTAGTACTATCAAAAAAATAGTAAAAGCGATTCCTCAATTTATAGACTCCACAAAGCTAGAATCCCGAATAAAGATATATCCAGCTATCCATAGATATCAGGCTGTCGGTGACTGGATTCTAGAATATTTCTTCTGATTAAAATTCACGAAGGATTAATTAAGAATGACATTACAGTTTTTAGAGGGAGCAGAACCTCTTTTTATCAAGGGTTCCAATTCAGGATGTTTACTTCTTCATGGGGCTGGTGGAGGAACCGCATGGGATTTAAAAGAATTCGCAAAAGTACTTCACTCAAAAACAGGGGTAACAATTTGGCTACCAATATTGAAAGGATATGGTACTCGTCCAGAAGACCTTTATGGTATCACATTTACCGATTGGATGACTAATGCCCGCGAAGGAGTTACAAAACTTCAACAAAGCTGTGATCGGATTTTCGTTATTGGACATTCAGCTGGAGGGTTACTCGCACTTCTATTAGCCTCAGAACAAAAAGAAATCAATGCAGTTGTGACCTGGGCGGCGCCTATTATCATTCGAGACCGAAGGATAATCCCATTTCCTGTTATTAACAAGATACCCATTATAAGAAAAGTAATTCCCAAAAAAATCGCCTCTACTGGTACTCAGGAAGAAAAAGACCAGGGGTGGGTAGGTTATGATTGGATACCATCATCAATTGGGCTCGTTGTCTTAGAGGGTATCAAACAAGTAAAACAATCATTTAACAAGGTTATATGCCCAACATTCATTATTCAGGGAACAAAAGATGAATTAGTATCTACAAACAGTGCTAAAACGATCTATCAGTCCATCAGTTCAAGAATAAAAGAAATATGGTATGTAGAAGGAGCATCACATCCAATTATGAATGAGGAGTCATACAAGAAAGAGTTATTTGCACGAACAATAGCATTTCTTGAAACAGCTAGTATTTAATCTATAAAACTATACTTACGTTTCATTAAATGAAACAAGAGTTTCCTCTGTAGAATATTTAGGATTATATCCTAGTTTTTTGATTTTACTGTTTGATGCAATAAATGGATAAGCTACAAAATCTAAGTAGG
>CAZALJ010000276.1:0-3555 GCA_964485715.1 uncultured archaeon | reverse complement strand
AGTATTATACACCAAATTACATTGTAGATTACATTATTGATCAAACACTTGGTTCTATAACGAGAAGCAACAGTTACGAGAGAGTTCGTTCATTAAAAATCCTTGATCCTGCATGTGGATTAGGTATATTTCTAGTACAAGCCTTAGAGTTCTTATTATCGCATTTTAAGTCAAAAGAAGAAGCTGGTGACCCTGACAAGCTTAGGAGGTCAATTATTGCAAATCAACTTTATGGGATCGATATTGACAACCAAGCAATTGTTGAGACTCAAGTGATCCTTCGCTGTTCCCCTTTCAACGCAAATCTCAAAGTTTTCGATGCTCTTCTACCTCCACAAAAATATGAGCTTGAGTATGAAATTACAAAGTTAATTAAATTAAGAAAACAACATAAAGAGCATTTTATTGAAAGAGATGAAAGATCTTCGGAAAAGGAAGAGCATTTAGAAATTATCATGATAGAAGACCTCATTAAGAGGATAATAACCAAAAAGCTGGAAAATAAATTCCACATTTCATCTAATGCCCGAACAATGCCATGGGAAATCGCTTTTCCAGAGACTAAGGGAGAATTTGACATTATCATTGGGAATCCACCATGGGGGGCACTTTTTTCTTCAGATTTTCTAAAATTTTATGAGGTTGGAACACAACAAGCCGATAGTTGGAGTCTTTTTCTTGAAAAAAGTCTTAAAGCGTTAAAAGATGGAGGACGATTAGGTTTTGTTCTTCCAAATACCCTACTTACTAATGAGAATTATACAGCTGTCCGAAAATTAATATTAGAAACCTGTCGCATCATAAAGCTAATTAATCTGGGAGATAAGATATTTCCTAAGGTTACACAACCGTGTATGTTAATTATTCTTGAAAAGGGCCGAAAGAATTCAAGTCACCAAATTGAAATCATACGTTATGTTTCTCAAGATAAAAAAAAGCTTCTAGAGGAAGAACAAAGATCTTTGTCTTCTCTTTCCACTATTTCCTGTTCTCAGAATCGGTTTCTCTGTAATACTGATTATCAGTTTGATATCTATTCAATTGGCTTTGAAGGATTGAAAGAAATCATTGAGAAAGACCTTTATCATGACAAGATCCAAGTTAAACCCTTGAAAGACTTGGTAGAGAATGCAAGAGGTGTTGAACTTAATAAAAATGGTAAGGTTGTTAAATGTTCATCCTGTGGGTGGTGGTCTTCGCCACCTAGTAATGTCAATAGTAATGGCGTCAAAACCAAGCTGTGTAACAATCCTGAGTGCCATAAAGAAATAACTGAACATGATAAAACTGATCATATTGTTTTTGATAGGCCTCAACAGCCTGAACGGGATCGTCCTTTTCTGGTAGGATTTCAAATCCAGCGGTACCATATCCGCAATCATTGGTACATCGATCCCACACGTATAGGTATAATTTACAAAGATCCTACTCTTTATCATGGTGTAAAGCTTTTACTTAGAAAAACTGGGAGAGGAATTAAAACTGCGATAGACTATAATAACAGATGGGTCAGTCAAGTTGTTTATATCTTTAAATTGAAAAAAAATGTTTCTGTCCCCTTAGAATATATCATGGGGGTTTTAAACTCCAGATTAATGCATAAATATTATTACATGGAATTTGCGGATCCTTATCGCCAAGATTTCCCTCATTTCACTCAAAAAAGGTTCCTACGGCTTCCTATTAAAGTTCCAGTCACCTATGACGAAAAATCCTTGACCGATAAGATTAGCGAAAAAGCTAAGCTCCTTCAATCCCAATATCAACGGAGATATTCGCAAATCCAACAGTTTCAAGAGAAAATTGTTAATGTGGAACAGATAGACCAAAAAATCCAAAAGCTTGAGAAAGAAATTGATAATTTAGTTTTCAAAATATATCAACTTACTACAAATCAGGAAAAAGAAATTCGTTCTGAATTTTAAAATTCATAAGAGAAAGATAGAAATCATTGAAAAAACAGGCATACAGTTAAAAGCCTAAAAAGTTCCCTAGTACTGAGAGTTCTAACGATATTATTTGATGAGTGTCCACGCATGGAGTCCCCTCAAACAAACAGATCAGAAAAACACTCATATTATTATGAAACAAGTGATTTAGTTATTATTGCACTTTTTGCCGCTCTGGGAGGAGTTTCGAGTAGCGTTATAGCAAATATTGCAAATTTATTCAATGCTATAATTCCTGGAGGTGGGCAAATCTTCGCTGGATTACATATTTTTTGGTTTGTCATTGTATTATTATTCACTAATAAAAAAGTAGGAGCAATAATTTTAACTGGAATTATTAAGGGATTTATTGAACTTTTCATGGGTAGTCCACTTGGGATTATTGTTGTTTTTATCTCAGTTGGAGAGGCAATTGTTTTTGAAGTTGTATATTTTTTTCTTACTTCTATATTATTCTTACGGAAATTTGATCACATTAGAATCGCTGTAGCTGCAGGGTTTGCAACAGCAACAAATGTCATTATCCTTCTTAATATACTTCTTGGTAAAGGACTTCCTTACGAACTAATCCTTTTAATGTTGATTTTCAGTTTTTTCAGTGGAATAATTTTTGGGGGATATCTTGGTCTGATTTTATTCCAATTATTTCAGCAATCTGGACTTCTCGACTGGCGTAAGGGAACCAAAAAACCCCATGATTCCTCATCTATGCAAGAAACTTCAGAATAACTATTTTTGATTCATAATCATTTCATTGTAAAGATCTTTTTCTCTAAGCATTGTTAATCAGATTTTTTATAATGACAAAACTTTTAGGATTGATCACTCTGATCAACTTGATGAGTAGCTGGAGGTGATATTAAATGGGTGAAGTACTTGGTCCTTGTAAGAGGTGTGGTAAACTAATGATGCGTCCCCATCCTAGTGGTATTTGTATTGAATGTCGAAAAAAAATTTCACCACGAGCAACACCAGACATTCCTGATATTCCTGACCCTCTGAAATATCAGCAGTGACAGAATAACCCTTTCTCAAAATGAAAAAGGAGGGATCTGGATCTAGCGCCGCCTTCTTCGGAGAATAACTATTGCTGTTATGAAGACTCCCATAATAGCGAAAAATTCGAATCCAATAGCTGCTCCTGGTTCTGTAGTAGAGGTTGTTTTAGTTTCAGAGGTATAGCTTGTTGTAGTAGAAGTGGCTTTGTCACTTGGAAAAATACCAATGCAGTATGGCGCTTCTTGGTCTCCATCAGTGGCATAATTGGCTGGATTAGCTAAATCACTGGCTGACCAATAATATGCAATGTATATCGGTTGGGTAAGTCCGCTAAGACTAAGGCTGTAATGATAAATATCACCGTTATTAGACCAATTAGGATCACTAACAGAGTAAGACATATCTGTCCATGATTCTTGGCTATTCAATACGTGATATGAAAAAGTGATAGAGGTTTCATCTACTCCATAATTGAAACTTCCAAAATCATCAATTATTTGTTCTAAGAATGAAATTGGAAAAGCTTCGGTTTGAGGCTCTGTTGGTTCAATATAAATCAACCGAGGAGCATTTTTGTCCCATGGTGATTTATAGAGGAAAAGAGTCG
>CAZALJ010000275.1:0-3569 GCA_964485715.1 uncultured archaeon | reverse complement strand
ATAACAACTTTTGGTTATAATTAGCTCGAACAAAATCGTGCCACATTTGAGGAATGAGTTTGAGCTTTGATAGTAAGAATGTAATTGGAAAGAGATGTTTGGCACGTCTATGCATCATCCAAGAGGTTTTGTAAATTGCATTCTTTTTGTCAGAGAATTTAATATTTTTAAATCCAACTTGACGTAAATATTTGAAAGCTTCTTGTTTCGTTTCACTTTGGGGTAACATCCATCCTTTTAATGTGCCTAGAAGTAATTTTTCTTCCTTCTCGTTTAAATGGGCTTTGACCTGAACAGCATCATCTATTACTAATCTCCCCCCTGGGTTTAAAAGCCGATATGCTTCTTTAACAAAGCCTCTAGGAGCATAACATGCACTTTCAATCGCAAATATTTTACTGAAGGATTCATTAGGAAAAGTAGTTTGTGTAAAATCTTGGTTATAAAACTCCAATAATGATCGATTTTTGACATTTTGAGAAAATTCCTTTGCTCTTTTGAGTTGAATATCCGAGATATTTATACCAATTGTTTTTACTCCAAAATTGGAAACAATATATCTGCTTGAACCTCCAATCCCACATCCAGCGTCAAGTACGATATCTCCCTCTTGGATATCGAGACATTTGACCACAAATTTGGTGGTATTCTCTAAGGCTTCATCAAAGTTCTTCGTATTTTTAGCCCACATACCAAAGTGAACGTGCTCTTTGGAATAAATAGATGAATAAAGGATTTCCGTAATATTGTAATATTTTACCACAGCTTTTTTTGAAAAAGCTGAATTTTGGACCAACAAGACTAGTCTCCTGCATGAAAGGTTATTTCACAATTGTCCTTAATTCAGAAGAGTGTTGTACATCTCTCAATTAACAAATTATTGAAAATTCATGTATTTGTCTTTATAATATATAAGAGATAGTTATGGCTGCTTCATGTAACAAGAATTGAGAATTTAAAATCAGTAGGGATAAAAAATCACCATCAATTTTGAAAATTTGTTGAAAATTATTTATTTGTTTTTCATCCATAAATGTTCAGGTTCTTCCCCTAAGGCTAAGGATTGCGTGATAGATACTACATAAGTTTGATCTCGAAACAATTCATTCCTGATGTATAGGAGGGTGTTCGCCAACACCTCGAATACCCAAGCATTTGTATTGATAATGTGCACGCGTTCTGACCTCCACATTTGCTCAAGTTGCTTATGAGGCCGATCCGCCAACAGCTGTCTAACATGATTTGTAAATGATATTCAGATGCGCGTTCATGACGGAGTGTGTATCTCTCTCTAAACCTTTTTTCAGTTTTTAACCTCCATAAGTTATAAATCTTAGTTTCTATTGTTTCTAAAGGCCACAGAATCAGAATTCATTCTCATTATTGCTTTACACATTGTAAAATAACAAGGAAATATTGTTCTACTGGATCTTATGAAAAAAGGTGAAGAAATGGAGTTAGGTGATCAAAAGTTCACCAAGTTTCCCTAAAAATTAGTGAAAAAGTGGGTCTAATCATTTTATAAATTAATAGAAGTGTAATTTTAAAATCGATATGAGATAATCTCATTCCTATCTTTATCATGAATACAGGGTTTAATTCCCTTTAAACTCCTGAAAAAGGAATAATATCTAATAAAATATGAGGGATTGTGCGTTGTCAAAAGAATATTTCATTTCGTGGTGGAATTTAGAAAATCTTTTTGATATTGAAGATGCTCCAAGTCGCCCAGAGTACTTGACGAGACAACTAGGAAAAGAATTAGAAGGATGGACCCAACAAATTTTGGATAAAAAAATCTCACAATTGGCAAAAGTCATAAAGAAAATGAATAATGAGAAGGGTCCTGATCTATTAGGAGTCTGTGAAATCGAAAATAAGCGTGTTATGAAACTTCTTTGTGATGCTATTAATCGCCCTGGAAGAAATTATAAACCTGTACATCATGATACTAGAGATAAGCGTGGTATTGATGTTGGATTTATCTATGATAGTTCTGTATTTGAAAGTGGGCAAGATTTTTCATATGAGGTGTTGAAAAGGCAAGCAACGAGAGATATTTATCAAGTTAACTTCAAAACTAAGGAAAATGGTAACATAAAAAATGACCTCATTGTTGTTGGTAATCATTGGCCCTCAAGAAGCGGCGGCCGATACAAAAGCGAACCATATCGCATTATTGCAGCTGAAACTCTTTCATATTGGCATTCTCGTATTCAGGAGGAGGTAGGCAAAAAAGTTCCAATAATCTTTATGGGTGACTTCAATGATCAGCCATATGATCGTGCATTAATTGAATATGCGTTAAGTACAAGAGAGAAGAGAAGAGTTCTTTCAGCCAAAACAGCTCCTCGAATGTTTAATCTAATGTGGCCTCTAATGGCAAAAGGATCAGGAACTTATTATTACGGTGGAGAATTTAATATGCTGGATCAATTTACAGTATCAAAAGGATTTTTATTAGAGAATCAACCCTTTTCGGTGAAAAATGGTTCACCTCATATAATTAATATTGATCCAAAGACCAATAATGTTTTGAAAAAACCTATTAGATTTGGTCGGCCAAGTAGTAAGCTAAATCAAGATGGTTACAGCGATCATTTTCCTATTTCAATGGTAATATCAGAGGAATGATCTTCACTTAGGGTAGTCGTAAAATTGGGAAATGGATAATTCGAGATTGCAAGATTTTCATCATTTTTTTAGAAAAATTTGTGAATCTTTTTCCCTTGTCAATTTATAAATCAAAAGAGGGTGAAAATAATTTCTGAAACATGTCTACGCCCAACATATATAATTACATGATTATTATGTTTATTGGAAGAATGGAAGGGTGTACACATCTCTCTATATATGTACACTAATTATTTTTGATGAAAGTGAGAGAAAAATCATGAAAAGAATCCTTTTGGTAGAACCTCGGTGGAAAGTCGAACGGGACAATTTTCTAGAACAAATTGACATGACTAACACTTTTACTCGCTTGATCGACATTCCAGCTGCTGCATCGGGGACTAAATTCATAAAGGAAAACGTACCTGGAGTGGAACTTTTAGAATACCCTTCTACACAGGAGTATGAGTCCGCCCTTTCAAAAAACTACAATGTCGTAGCTCTCAGCTTTCGAACTTATCAACTACCAGATGCCATCATCATGGCCAAAATCGCCCATGAATACGGAGTGCCTGAAGTTTGGGGTGGCGGTTGGGGTTCCATGACCCCAGGGGTCAACGAACACTTTGACCGTGTAATCATCGGCCCTGGGGAGAATGCTATGAGGGAGGTTCTGGGTTACAAACCACTCCCGTATTTTCGACATCCCATCTTCATAAACAGGGGTAGAATACTGTTTAAAAGGGTGAAAGTGGGGTGTCTCTTTACCGCAAGGGGCTGTAATAAAGGATGTAGGTACTGCGCGTCACCTCGTTTTATACGCGGGAGAATATTTACCCCGATGTCAGAGATTGAGAGGGTGCTAGACATTTATCAAAATGAGGGAGTCAAGTATGTGTTAATCTATGATGAAAATTTCTCACTTGATGAGGATCGAGTTTGGACTGTTATCAAGT
>CAZALJ010000274.1:0-3578 GCA_964485715.1 uncultured archaeon | reverse complement strand
CTTGTCTGTCGCGTTTGCGCCAAATCTGTCCGTCATGAACCCTGAGTTCGGGTTGGCGGGGTAGAAGCACGAATCATAACTGAACTTAACGTCAGCAGCGGTCAGTTCTGAGCCATCATCGAATAAAATTCCTTTCTTGAGTTTAACAGTCCACTCTAATTTGTCAGCGGAGCTGGTCCAGCTTTCAGCAAGGCACCCGACGAGATGGGAGAGGTTATAGTCTCCTCTACGCATGAGCAGTGGAAGATAGACATTACTTTGCCACAGAACATCGTACCAGCTATTTGTCATGAGATAATTGAAGTCCACAAAGTCTCCCGGGGTGGTGAAAGTGAATGTATCTTCGCCTGGTATGGTAATATTACTGACCCAAGAGTATCTACCATATCTGTACGGATCAAGGCCGACTAGATCTATGTCAACACCAAAAAGATCATATTGTTGTCGAATAATGGATTGTGGCACCCACTCATAGTACCATTTTTGGAAATCGCTCAAAGCTTCCAGTCGATCATCAAGATCGAGTGACACGAGGGAGCGGTTAACAATTGCTGTGAGTTCGTCGTTATTGATGTATTGAGCGTTATTACCTGCAGGAGCAAATTGAGTTGGGAAATAAAAACTAGAGTAGTCAGGGTCCGCACTGGCAGCAAAGCCAACGAAATAAGCGTCATATCCACCGTGATGATAATCGGCTCCTATGGGATCTTGGATCGGATCAAGGAACAGCCGGGGCATGATAATGTTCCAGTTCCACCACTTTAAGGTGGTGTCGACTCCAATGTTGGTTAACGCAAAGTTGATCAACGCTGCCCACTGTGTTCGAGCAACATTGGTGGTTGGAGAAACGAGTACCATTGAGAAGTACGGGTCATCTGTATACGTGGCATTAGGGTCTTCGCTTACGCTGTATTCTTTCCCAAAAACATCTGTTAAAAGTTCTAACGCCCTTGTGGTGTTATATTCTCGGGGTTGGATACTATCATCATATCCTACAATGTTCTGGCCGATATATGTCGCTAGAGGGACTGCGAGTCCCTTCATTAATCCCTCAATGACCTGTGCACGAGGGATACAGTAGTCGAATGCCTGTCTGATCTTCTTTCTATCAGTATCATCCAGGTTTTCATAGTACCATACTAGGTCCGCGTTTGCCCATTCGTCTGCTCCACTTGCTGCGGGAACAGTCACAAATAGAGTGAGAAGACTGAAAACAAGCGGAGCTAGGAGTAGTACTACTCTTATTTTTCGCATTTTGCTTTCTCACATCTCTTTCCTTGATTCAAGATTTTAAGTCTTGAACAATATATAGCTGGTGGTTTTATTTATAAGTTTTATGACAAATGTAGACTTGTATGGTTCAGGCTCGTAAGGAGAACTAAGTAATAAGCTTGTAGGAGACGGAAAACAGGAACATTACATTTGGCAATTTCGCTATTAAAATATTGCCAGTGCGTCATTTGGCAATTAAAGTTACAATAATTGCCATTTAGCGTCTTAATCTTCATTCTTAGGATAGATTATTAAAATCCATTATCCAATAAATCCACGTTTGTTTGGAATTTAAACTTAGAAAATTTTTTAAAAAGCTCGGAGAAGGCAATACTGTTTTTATTTTCAAAAACTTTTTAAAAAATGGGTTATTTTCACTTGTCACTTAACAACTTTCCCTTGGAAATATCAATAATCGAATTTAATAAGATAAATTACCTATGAATGAAAGAATTGGCAAAATAATATAATATATTGACTTATTTGTCATTTACAGGGAATAATACAATAGTGATTAATCTTGTTTAAAATACTTGTTAGTCGTTTTATGCTAATAATACATAAGATAAGGCGATGAATTCTGCCCAAAACCAAGACAGAACTTGATCGTAAAGATCTTGACATTGTTGGTGCCCTTGATACCCATGGACCAAAAATATCAGCTCAATTACTAAGTGAGTCTCTAAATATCCCAGCCAGAACAATAAGATACCGACTTGCTAAACTTAAGCAGAATGGGTTTCTACAGCCAATATATCCTTTAATACACGACCGTAAAATAGGTTTAGGGGACAATATGGTTATTATCCAAGAAATAAATATGAAAAAATCTCTTCTCTATGATCTACTAAAAGAAATCCCATATTTTTATTGGATAACATCAACTTATGGAAAATATAACGGGTTTATATGTAATTCAATTTATTCTTTAACCTCTCCAAGAATTACTGATAAAATTCTACAGGTATTCAAAGAAGAGGAACTAATTTCTGATTATTTTATTTTTGAAATTAATGATTATGCAACGACAAAAAAAGATTTATCTTATTTCGATCCAAAACTCGGTTGGGTGTGGAATTGGGATAAATGGGCAAAAGAAATCAAGAATCAAGTAAAAGAAGGGGTGTACGGGGAAAAATTGGATCTTGAGGAGAAACCTGCAGTTGTCAAATTTGATTTTAAGGATATTCTTATTATAAGAAACATGAAGAAGGGTAAGGTGAGTTTAAAAGAACTTGGGAAAGCTTTGGATTTGTCTGATTCCCAGGTTGGCAAAAGAATACGAAGGTTAGAGAAAGAAGGTATTATTAAAGCGTATATATCTGTTTTCACTCCACGATTTTATTGTGATTCTATAGCGACCAACTTTTATTTAAAGTTAAACGATCCTAATATCGAGATTTTTCATTTCTTTTCCCGACTTCCGTATCAAATTGATTTTATTATGGAGTCAAAAACGTCGTATTGTATTACTTTTCGTGCTTTATCAAGAGATTTAAAAGGATTTATCCAAGGTTTTGAACAGCTCAAACCACTTTTTTCCTCTTACTTCATTCAATTTATTCCAGTCCCCGCTTCCGATCAGCATCATCTTTACAAAGCGTATAACGAAGAAAAGAAATGCTGGGATACCTCAATTAATGATTATATTAGAAAAATAAAGAAAACAACTTGGGAAAGCCCCAACAATCAATGAAAGAGTTAGACAGCTCTCCATTGCTTACTAATAATTGTGATAATATAATAAAAACTCTGAGTGGGACGCATTATTACATTCCAACCTTGATACTTGATTAATTAGCTGTTTGATTTCTTGGAACCACTATAGGGAAACATCAAGAATTTCACGGAGGGATTGCGCTAACAAATCACTTCTAATAAAAGAGAATTGTAATGGCGCTTCTTTCCTGGCGATTGTGGTCAAGAGTAGATCGGATCCAATATCAAAAAAAAGCAAAGTTTGATCATTTAGGTGTATAGTGCATGCTAAGGTGTCTGTGTTAAATGCTTCTTTCAACCGCTCGTTAGTACTAAGCCATAAATTCGCTGGTAAGATAATTAATTCCCCTTTTTCCCCTATTTCAATTACAGGAAGACCTTCTGAAGAGAGAATCGTAACACCAAAAAAATCTTCATTTGTCTGCAGAAATTGACTGATTTTATTATTAGCTTGCGTAATCTCAAAAGAAGATTCATGAATTATTTTCATGATCTGAGCCATCATTACGAATGCAGAGTCATCCTCTAAGGACGTGTTGTAAAAGTTCACTTGGTTTTTGGTATCTGATTGAAAATCTTTTTTCAAT